>NZ_QFRV01000041.1:0-43402 GCF_004136805.1 Enterobacter cloacae complex sp. GF14B | reverse complement strand
CATCTGCGCCTGGGCCTGATGCAGCTGCGCCAGCGCCAGCCCAAGCTGGGCCTGAGCCTGATCGCGCTGGGCGGTGGTATCACGCGGATCGATCACCACCAGCACATCCCCTTTTTTCACGCGCTGGTTATCCCGTACGCGAAGTTCTGTGACGTAGCCTGCCGTTTTTGGGGCAATGGTCACTACGTCGCCATCGGTAAAGGCGTCGTCGGTGGTCTCTTCGTTACGGGTTAAAAACCACCAGACCAGCGCCACAATCACCATCACGATGACCACGATACCAAGGATAATTAACGGTTTTTTCCCCGGGCGCTTGCGCTCGTTATTGTTTTGATCCTGCTCGTCAGCAGGTGGGTTTTGATCTTCTGCCATAGTTCAGCAACGGTCCTGTCAGTGAGCGGCATCACACTATGCCGTTCACTAAAGCTAGGACGTTGCTATACATTTGCCAGGAAAAACTGACAAATTGCGCACTATATGAGAAGGAATAGTCCGAAACCGACCGCCGCTGACCAGAACAGCATCGGGATTGACCATAAATGGAAGCGCCACCAGATGCGGCGATCGTTGGCCATCCGCAGGGCGATGAGGTTAGCCAGCGAGCCGGGCAGCAGCCCAAAGCCGCCGACGTTGACCGCCCACGCCAGCAGTACCGTAGGGGGAACATAGTTAAGCAGCAAAATGGTGGACGGCACGTTACTGATCACCTGCGAGAGACCAATCGCCGTCAGCCATAATCCCGGCTGCGACAGACCGCTGACGCTATGGAGAACGTTCTGCAATACCGGGAGCTGGATCAGCAGATGGACGTCAATAAACATCGCCATAAACACCAGCAGCAGCGTCCAGTCAACGCTCACCAGCACCCGCCGGGCGAGGAACAGGAAGCCGCACGCCACCAGCAGCGCGCCAGCCAGCGCCTGGTTTAACTCCAGCGCGATAAGAAAAACGATATACAGCCCCAGGCAGCTCCAGACGAGACGCGGCTGCCACTGGGGGCCGGTTGTACCACTGTGGTACTGCAACGATTTATTCGGGAAAGCAAACCAGCCCACCGCCAGCAGCGACGCCACGATCGCCAGCGCCAGCGGCGCCATCTGCCCGGTAAATGCGGTAAACGACAGGCCGGAGCGTCCCCACAGCAGAATGTTCTGCGGGTTACCGATCGGCGTGAGCAGCGAGCCCGCATTGACGGCCAGCGCTTCAAAGATAATCAGACGGGTAACCGGTATTTCGCACAGTTTACGCAGCGTGAGCGTAAGCGGCACCACGATAAACAACGCCACGTCATTAGTGAGAAACGTCGACAGCAGCGCCGCCGAAAAGACCATGAACAGGGCCAGCTTGCGCTCGGTGGCGAAGCGGCGCACCATTTTGCGCCCCAGCACGTCAAAATAGCCGCTCAGCTCCACGCCTTTGGTGAGCATCATCAAACCGCTCAGGGTAATAATGGTGCGCCAGTCTATGGCCGCCGGCCAGGTGTGCGGCGTGAAGGGCACAAAGACGCTGAGCCCAACGCCAGTGATAAGTAAAAGATGGAAAAAGCGATCGCGTTTCAGGGCCTGCAAGCCGGGGATGTTCATTCAGCGGAGGGACCGTATTTGAGCGTAAATTCGCGGAACTTCACCAGCGTCTCTTCGCTGACGTGGTGTTCCATACCTTCGGCATCCCGACGGGCAATTTCCGGGCTGACGCCCAGCACCAGTAAAAAATTCTCGACGATCTGATGGCGCTCGCGGCTCTCCTGCGCCAGTTTTTCGCCTTCAGCGGTGAGAAACACCCCGCGCCAGGGGATCATCTCGATCAGCCCGACCGACGCCAGACGTTTTAACATTTTGGCAACGGTTGGCTGCGACACCCCAAGGCGTGCGGCCATATCCACCTGGCGCGCTTCTCCAACCTCACGAATCAGATCAGAGATCAGTTCGACATAATCATCAATCAGCTCCCGGCGATGCGCCTCGCGCACCTGGCGGAAGCCTTCCACATGCTCTTCAACGTTCACCAGTTGCGTCGTTTTTTTTGTTGTTGGCTTACCTGCGCGACGGTTCATTGTGCTTCCTCAATGGGGTTGACGCTTCCAGCGCCCTGTAACGGAGCGCACATTGTAAACCATAGCTCTACAAGCACAAAAAATTAACGAATTAGCCATAGCTATACAATATAGCCTGTGCTATATCTGTATGTAATGCAGTCACCCTTCACGGATCGAAGGGATCAGGAATCAGGAGGTCTTATGAATGAATTCAAGAGGTGTATGAACGTGTTTACCCACTCTCCTTTTAAAGTGCGCCTGATGCTGTTGAACATGCTGTGCGATATGTTTAACGCCAAACCCCAGCAGGACGACAACTCTTCCCACTAAGCGGCGTCGCGGTAAGCCGCTTCATTTTCCTGTCACACTTTCGCTGTAAGCTGGCCTGTTCCCGATTATTTTTGCGTATTTGCAGCCCCCTTCGCAAAACATCTGTTTAGCAACTGTTGACCTTAATTCACGCTCGCACTATCTTCTTGCAGCCCTGCACAATTTGCGGCTCGCTGAAGCGGACCTCTCATTCCCTTTCCACGCACTGTCCGGCAGGCTTTGACCCTTGACGCCAGGGTGAGCACATGGCGTTTTCGTGATAGTGATCTATGAACGTAACCCTGATTGATACACTTGTTACCCGCAGCCGGGGCTTAAGCCCGTGGACGGGATTCTATTTTTTGCAATCGCTGTTGATTAACTTTGCTCTTGGCTACCCCTTTAGCCTGCTTTATGCCGTCGGGTTCACCTGTATTCTTCACCTTCTCTGGCGAAGCGCACCGCGCATGCAGAAGGTGCTTATCGGGATCTGTTCTCTGGTTGCTGCCGCCTATTTCCCGTTTGGCCAGGCCTATGGCGCGCCAAACTTTAATACCCTGCTGGCGCTCCACTCCACCAATATGGAAGAGTCCACAGAGATCCTGACGATCTTTCCGTGGTACAACTACGTGGTTGGCCTTTTCATTTTTGCCCTCGGCGTGATTGCGGTTCGCCGTAAGCCCGTCGGGAAAAAAGCATGGGGTAAAATTGAAAGCCTGTGCCTGGCCTTTAGCGTGGTGACGTTTTTTGTTGCGCCGGTACAAAATCTGGCCTGGGGCGGCGTGTTTAAGCTTAAAGATACCGGGTATCCGGTGTTTCGCTTCGTCAAAGACGTGGTGGTGAATAACGAGGAAGTGCTCGACGAGCAGGCACGTATGGCCGAGCTTTCCACCATGAAAGACACCTGGAACGTGCTGGCGGTGAAACCGAAGTATCACACCTACGTGGTGGTGATCGGAGAAAGCGCGCGTCGCGATGCGCTCGGCGCGTTTGGCGGTCACTGGGATAACACGCCGTTTGCCAGCGCCGTTAACGGTACGCTGTTTACCGACTACGTGGCGGCCAGCGGCTCGACGCAGAAATCACTCGGTCTGACGCTCAACCGCGTGGTGGATGGAAAACCGCAGTTTCAGGATAATTTTGTCACCCTGGCCAACCGGGCAGGTTTTCAGACATGGTGGTTCTCTAACCAGGGACAGATCGGCGAATATGATACCGCCATCGCCAGCATCGCGAAGCGTGCCGACGAGGTACAGTTCCTGAAAAGCGGTGATTTCGAAGCCGATAAAAACACAAAAGATGAAGCGTTGCTAAAAATGACGGCGCAGGTCTTTGCTACTCAGCGCACCCAGCCGCAGCTGATTGTCCTGCACCTGATGGGGTCACACCCGCAGGCATGCGATCGTACCGGGGGAAAATATACGGAGTTTGTGCAATCCAAAGAGACGTCCTGCTACCTCTACACCATGACGCAAACCGACGATCTGCTCAGCAAGCTGTACGGGCAGCTGCGCAACAGCGGCGACAGCTTCTCGATGGTCTATTTCTCTGACCACGGCCTGGCGTTTAAGGAGCGCGGTAAAGAGGTGCAGTATCTGGCCCACGATGACAAGTTCCAGCAGAACTTCCAGGTACCGTTTATGGTGCTGTCGAGTGATGACAAAACGCATCGCATTATAAAAGCGCGCCGTTCCGCGAACGATTTCCTGAAATTCTTCTCACAATGGACGGGGATTAAGGCAAAAGAGATAAAAAATGATTACCCGTTTATCTCCGGGAAGAAGGGCCCACCAGTCTACATTACCAACTTTAAGTTACAGAAAGTCGACTATAACCATCTTGGGACGGATATTTTCGATATTAAGAGTAAGTAATTTCTGCCGTTTCGTGCGGGCTAATGCCCTCACCCTGGCCCTCTCCCACGGGGAGAGGGTACAAACAAAAAAATCCGCCTCAAAGGGCGGATTTTTTACTGGCTCACCGAAGTGATTAGAAGCGGTAACCTACGCCCGCGATCCAGGTGCCAACGTCAACATTGCGGATACGGCTCTGCTCATAGGAGAAGTCCAGAGCAACGTTTTCGATTGGGTTGAACTGCATACCTGCGCCATAGGAGAAACCATAGTCGCTGTTGCTTGCAGTACGGTTCAGACCCTGGTTTTCGGTCTGCTGGAATTTACCGTAGCCAACACCTACAACACCGTAGATGCTTGCCCAGTCATTCAGGCGGTAAGCAGGACCCGCGGTGATGCCGTAGTACTGACCTTTATTGTAAGAGCCATTTTCAGTACGATCTTTCTCGGTGTAAGTGAAAGAACCGATCACACCCAGCGGGTTGTTGTCTTGCTCGTAACGGTACTTCAGGTTGAAACCGTTGGTTTTGTTCATCACGCCCTGCATATCGCTCTGAGCGTAACCACCGGTTACAGTAGAAGTTGCCGCTACAGCGGTACCTGCGGAAACAGCCAGAACAGCTGCCAGTGCTGAAAGACATGCAATTTTTTTCATAACCACCTCAAATGTGCTTCAAGTAAGTCCGTAAGTTTTAAATATATCAAAAAATTCTGTGAAACTCTTTGTCATTCACGATGTCTAATGCGACCTTTCCTGTAACAGAACATTTCCAGCACCAGCTATCTCGTTCAAATAACTCCAGATTTTCACCTGTAAATGCTAATAGTGCGCGTCATCGCCATTTAGTTCATCCAGATTATTCCTAATCTTTCAGGCGATAAAATCATCAACGTTTTCTCATTTTACGGATTTTCCCTGGATTTTTTTCAACAGTAGCTCAACCGTTGCAGCATATTTCCATTACACTGCGACTTTTACCTCTTTTGACAAAAATTGACAGGAGAAAGGATGCCAGGTTTACCCCGTAAATCGTCGGTCTGGATGCCGGTGGCAGTCATACTTATCGCGATGATGTCCATACAAAGCGGCGCGTCGCTGGCAAAATCGCTGTTTCCGCTGGTTGGTGCGCCCGGCGTCACGGCGCTGCGTATCGCATTAGGCACCCTGATCCTCGTGGTTATCTTTAAACCCTGGCGGCTACGGTTTAAAAAGGAGCAGCGACTGCCACTGCTTTTTTATGGGCTGGCACTGGGAGGGATGAACTACATGTTCTATCTCTCTATTCAGACTATCCCGCTGGGGATCGCGGTCGCGCTTGAATTTACCGGCCCGCTGGCGGTTGCCCTCTTCTCTTCTCGTCGTCCGGTAGATTTTATCTGGGTCATACTGGCCGTGCTGGGGCTATGGTTCCTGCTGCCGCTCGGGCAAAGCGTTTCACAAATCGATTTGACAGGGGCAGCTCTGGCGCTGGGCGCGGGGGCGTGCTGGGCGGTGTATATTCTCACTGGCCAGCGTGCGGGCGAAGAGCACGGCCCCGCGACGGTCGCCTTAGGCTCACTAATTGCCGCCGTAATCTTTGTCCCAATCGGAATGGCACAAGCGACAGACTCAATATGGCAGTGGTCAATCCTGCCGGTTGGTCTGGCGGTTGCCATTCTCTCTACGGCCCTGCCCTACTCTCTGGAGATGATCGCCCTGACGCGCCTGCCCACACGCATTTTTGGTACGCTCATGAGCATGGAGCCCGCGCTGGCCGCCATCTCAGGAATGATTTTCCTCGGTGAAACCCTGACCCTGGTACAAACGCTGGCGCTCTGTTCCATTATCGCGGCGTCAATGGGCTCCACCCTGACCATGCGCCCGGAACCTAAAGTGCAAAAAATCGATCTCAACTAGGCCTTAAATTCTGCATGGCTAACCCGCCATGCAGAATATACGCCTCGTCAGTACTTCAAATAATTTCTTACAAACTATCTTGTATTGCCAAAATATTTCACCTGCCCGGCTTCCCGAAGAATGAATTAAGATTGATCTGTATCAACTTTAATAAACTACTTATTTTTCAATCAGTTGATAATACAATCTTACTTTCACTATTAAACCAATAGGCAGAGCCAAACCGCAGAGAAAAAATCCGGTGCTATACTTAGTCCCGTAATTACCTGGGACACAAACATCAAGAGGATATGAGATTATGAGTACCGCTAAACTGGTGAAAACGAAAGCGTCTAATCTGCTTTATACCCGTAACGATGTATCGGATAGCGATAAAAAAGCGACCATTGAGCTGCTGAATCGCCAGGTGGTCCAGTTCATCGATCTTTCGCTGATCACCAAACAGGCTCACTGGAATATGCGCGGTGCAAACTTTATTGCCGTTCATGAAATGCTGGATGGCTTCCGCACAGCACTGGTGACTCACCTGGATACCATGGCCGAACGTGCCGTACAGCTGGGTGGCGTGGCACTGGGTACCACACAGGTGATCAACAGCAAAACGCCATTGAAAAGCTATCCGCTGGATATCCATACCGTTCAGGATCACCTCAAAGAGCTGGCGGACCGCTACGCGATTGTGGCGAACGATGTTCGTAAAGCGATTGGCGAAGCCAAAGATGAAGATACTGCTGATATCTTCACTGCCGCATCACGCGACCTGGATCAGTTCCTGTGGTTCATTGAGTCCAACATCGAATAATCCCTGCGGATTTTCCGAATAACCCTCGCCCCTGGCGGGGGTTTTGCACATTTATGGTGCGCACTTTTGCCCGCAACGGCCGCAAAAGTGAATAAAATGTAATAATCACCTCACACAACCGTTAACGGAAGATTGTTTTTTCGTCAGATTCTGCGCTAAATATCCCCCTGTCAGAAGACCTTAACGAAGCGCACCAAAACGGTGCTCCATTCTGGTGCAACCTGGCAGGATTGCCACGCTTTTCGTGCAATGCGTGACATCATCCCCTTTGCAAAACAACAGCTTGTAAAACTGGCATGATTTTTTCATTGTGCCTGAGGTTCTCGCAGGGGATCGCCCCGTGGATATAAAAGGAAATGCTATGAAGTCTGTATTAAAAGTTTCACTGGCTGCACTTACCCTGGCGTTTGCGGTGTCCTCGCAGGCTGCCGACAAACTGGTTGTGGCGACGGACACGGCGTTCGTACCGTTTGAATTTAAACAGGGTGATAAATACGTTGGTTTTGACGTGGATCTGTGGGCCGCTGTCGCAAAAGAACTCAAACTGGATTACACCCTGAAGCCAATGGACTTCAGCGGCATTATCCCGGCACTGCAAACCAAAAACGTTGACCTGGCGCTGGCAGGCATCACCATTACCGAAGAGCGTAAAAAGGCCATCGATTTCTCTGACGGCTACTACAAAAGCGGCCTGCTGGTGATGGTGAAAGCGGATAACAACGATGTGAAAAGCGTGAAAGATCTCGACGGTAAAGTGGTCGCCGTGAAGAGCGGCACTGGCTCAGTTGATTACGCGAAAGCCAACATCAAAACCAAAGACCTGCGTCAGTTCCCGAACATCGACAACGCTTACATGGAACTGGGCACCAACCGCGCAGACGCGGTGCTGCACGATACGCCTAACATCCTTTACTTCATCAAAACTGCCGGTAACGGCAAGTTCAAAGCGGTAGGTGATTCTCTGGAAGCTCAGCAGTACGGTATTGCATTCCCGAAAGGCAGCGACGACCTGCGTAATAAAGTGAACGGCGCGCTGAAAACCCTGAAAGAGAACGGCACCTATAACGAAATCTACAAAAAATGGTTCGGTACCGAGCCTAAATAATTTCACCTGACTTCAGGTTTGTAACGCCCGGTGGCGCTTACGCTTACCGGGCCTACGTTTTTCGTTTTTCACCACGGTATACAGGAATACATCATGCAGTTTGACTGGAGCGCCATCTGGCCTGCCATTCCACTCTTGCTTGAAGGCGCTAAAATGACCCTGTGGATTTCGGTCCTCGGTCTGGTTGGCGGGTTGATTATCGGTCTTGTCGCCGGTTTCGCCCGCACCTACGGTGGCTGGATTGCAAATCACATCGCACTGGTTTTCATCGAAGTGATCCGCGGCACACCCATTGTGGTGCAGGTCATGTTCATCTACTTCGCCCTGCCGATGGCCTTCACCGACCTGCGCATTGACCCGTTCAGCGCCGCCGTTGTCACCATCATGATCAACTCCGGCGCCTACATTGCGGAAATTACCCGCGGTGCGGTGCTGTCGATTCATAAAGGGTTCAGTGAAGCTGGCCTGGCGTTAGGTCTTTCCCGTCGCGAAACCATCCGTCACGTGATCCTGCCGCTGGCGCTGCGCCGCATGCTGCCGCCGCTGGGTAACCAGTGGATCATCAGCATCAAAGACACCTCGCTGTTTATTGTTATCGGCGTGGCCGAGCTGACCCGTCAGGGCCAGGAGATCATCGCGGGTAACTTCCGCGCCCTGGAAATCTGGAGTGCGGTCGCCGTTGTCTACCTGATTATCACGCTTGTCCTGAGCTTTGTTCTGCGTCGTCTTGAAAGAAGGATGAAAATCCTGTGATTGAATTTAAAAACGTTTCCAAGCACTTTGGCCCAACCCAGGTGTTGCACAATATCGATTTGAACATCAGGCAGGGCGAAGTGGTGGTGATCATCGGGCCGTCCGGTTCCGGTAAATCCACCCTGCTGCGCTGCATTAACAAGCTTGAGGAGATCACCAGCGGCGATTTGATCGTCGATGGTCTGAAGGTTAACGATCCGAAAGTGGACGAGCGCCTGATCCGCCAGGAAGCGGGCATGGTGTTCCAGCAGTTCTACCTGTTCCCGCACCTCACGGCGCTGGAAAACGTGATGTTTGGTCCTCTGCGCGTGCGCGGGGCCAGCAAAGCGGCAGCGGAAGCGCTGGCAAAAGATCTGCTGGCGAAGGTTGGTCTGGCGGAGCGTGCCCACCACTATCCTTCCGAGCTGTCCGGCGGCCAGCAGCAGCGCGTGGCCATTGCCCGTGCGCTGGCGGTGAAGCCAAAGATGATGCTGTTCGATGAGCCAACGTCGGCTCTCGACCCGGAGCTGCGTCACGAAGTGCTGAAAGTTATGCAGGATCTGGCGGAAGAAGGCATGACGATGGTCATCGTTACCCACGAAATCGGCTTTGCCGAAAAAGTGGCGTCCCGTCTGATCTTCATTGATAAGGGCCGCATCGCGGAAGACGGTAATCCGCAGACGCTGATTGCGAACCCACCAAGCCAGCGCCTTCAGGAGTTCCTGCAACACGTCTCCTGATAACCACACACAGAGCCGGGCATGCCCGGCTTTTTTATGCCGGATTGTTCCCAAAAACTCCCCTCCGCTCCGCGCGCTCTATACTTATCATTTTGCACGATATTTTTGTCGGAGGACGCCGTGCCGTGGATCCTGTTACTCCTGTTTAGCCTGTTTAGCGCGCCGTCGCTCGCCGTAACCCTTCCCGGCGTCACCACCGGAGCCACCGCCACCCAGCAAAATGCGCCGCCAGAACCGGATGCTGAAAAGAAAAAAGCTGCCTACAGCGCGCTTGCCGACGTGCTTGAGAACGACACGTCCCGGCAGGAGCTGATCGATCAGCTGAGGAAGGTGGCCGCCACGCCGCCTCAGGATCCGGTTCCTGCTATTGCGCCGCCGGAAGCCGAAGAAGAAAAAACGGTGCTGGAAAACGTCACCGACATCAGTCGCCGCTACGGGGAAGCCCTGTCGTCGCGTTTTGCCCAGCTCTATCGCAACCTGGTTGGCACCTCACATAAGCCTTTTAATCCTCACACCTTTTCCGCCGCCGCCACCCAGTTTGCTATTCTGGCTGGTGCCGTCTTCATTTTTTACTGGCTGTTGCGCCTGTCTGTCTGGCCGCTTTACCGGAAAATGGGACAGTGGGGACGCAAAAAGAATCAGCATAAAAGCAGCTGGCTGCATCTTCCGGCAATGATTACCGGGGCGTTCGTCATCGATTTACTGCTGCTGGCCCTGACGCTGTTTGTCGGTCAGCTGCTGGCTGACCGCCTTAATACCGGAAACAAAACCATCGCGTTTCAGCAGGGACTGTTCCTCAATGCGTTTGCCCTGATTGAGTTCTTTAAAGCCCTCCTGCGGTTGATCTTCTGCCCACGCGTGCCGGACCTTCGCCCCTTCGCCATTTCGGATCAGAGCGCCAAATACTGGGCGGTGCGGCTTAGCGTGCTGAGCGGGTTGATTGGTTATGGCTTGTTGGTTGCCGTGCCGATTATTTCCAACCAGGTTAACGTGCAGTTCGGGGCGCTGGCGAACGTGCTGATCATGCTGTGCATTACCGTCTGGGCGCTGTACCTCATCTTCCACAATAAAAAAGCGATCACCGACAGCCTGCTGCACCTGGCCGATCGCTCCCTCTCCTTTTTCAGCCTCTTTATTCGCGCCTTTGCGCTGGTGTGGCACTGGCTGGCCAGCGCCTATTTTATTGTGCTCTGTTTCTTCTCCCTGTTCGACCCGGGCAATAGCCTGAAATTTATGATGGGGGCGACGTTCAAAAGCCTGGCGATTATCGGCATCGCGGCCTTTGTCTCTGGCCTGCTTTCCCGCTGGCTGTCGAAAACGATCACCCTGTCGCCGCAGGTTCAGCGTAACTACCCGGAACTGCAAAAGCGGGTGAATGGCTGGATGACCGTATCCCTGAAGGTGGCGCGTATTCTGACGGTCTGCGTGGCAATTATGCTGCTGCTGAACGCGTGGGGGCTGTTTGATTTCTGGAACTGGCTGCATAACGGCGCGGGGGAAAAGACCGTTGATATTCTTATTCGTATCGCGCTGATCCTGTTTTTCTCCGCCGTCGGCTGGACGCTGCTGGCAAGCCTTATCGAAAACCGTCTGGTGTCGGATGTCCACGGCAGGCCGCTACCGAGCGCCCGCGCCCGCACGCTGCTAACCCTGTGCCGCAACGCGCTGGCGGTGATCATCAGTACCATCACCATCATGATTGTGCTGTCGGAAATCGGCGTGAATATCGCCCCGCTGCTGGCGGGTGCCGGTGCGCTGGGGCTGGCGATCTCCTTCGGTTCTCAGACGCTGGTGAAGGATATTATCACCGGCATTTTTATCCAGTTTGAGAACGGGATGAATACCGGGGATCTGGTGACCATCGGTCCGCTCACCGGCACGGTCGAGAGGATGTCCATTCGCTCCGTCGGCGTGCGTCAGGATACCGGCGCGTACCACATTATTCCGTGGTCATCGATCACCACCTTTGCCAACTTTGTGCGCGGCATTGGTTCGGTGGTGGCGAATTATGATGTCGATCGTCACGAAGATGCAGATAAGGCGAAGCAGGCGCTGCGGGATGCGGTGAACGAACTGATGGAGATGGAGGATATTCGCGGGCTGGTGATTGGTGAACCATCGTTCGCGGGCATCGTCGGGCTGACGAACACTGCCTTTACCCTGCGCGTGTCGTTCACCACCCAGCCGCTGAAGCAGTGGACGGTGCGCTTCGCCCTCGACAGCATGGTGAAAAAACACTTCGATCTGGCGAACGTGAGAGCGCCGGTGCAGACGTATCAGGTATTGTCGCCGCCCGCTTCGCCGCTCCCTCCGCAGGAGCCGACGCTGTAAACGAGCCGGGTGGCGGCTTCGCCTTACCCGGCCAGAGAAACGATTATTTGCGGCGTTTGTTATCGTCCATAAAGGACCAGGCAATAAAGCGGCTCTGCTTCTGGCCCTGCGCCATCTCTTTTTTAACCACTTTCACCGCGCCGACGTCGGTCAGCGCGCGGTAAAGCGGCGGCAGGTTATCGCCACGGGAGACCAGCGTGGTAAACCATTTCACCTGACGACCGAAGCCCTTACTCTCGGCAATCATGCGCAGAATAAATGCCACTTCCCCGCCCTCGCACCACAGCTCCTGCTGCTGGCCGCCAAAGTTCAGCGCGCCATCTTCAGCCTGGCCCAGGTTACGCCGTTTGCGTTCACTTCCCGCACGAGCAGAGGCGGCGGAGTCGTGGAATGGCGGGTTGCACAGGGTGGCATCATATTGTTCGTTCTTATGAATAATGCCGTTGAAAATAGCAGCGGCATCCTTCTGACGACGCAGACGAACGGCCCGGCTTAACCCCGGGTTAGCGTTGATAATGGCCTGCGCGCTGGCGAAGGCCTCAGCACCGATCTCGCTGCCGGTAAACCGCCACTGATATTCATGTGCGCCTATCAGGGGGTAGATCAGGTTCGCGCCCGTACCGATATCAAGCACGGTGGCCTGTTTTGGCACCACGCCGCCATTGTCATCCGCCAGCAGATCGGCAAGATGATGGACGTAATCCGCACGTCCTGGCACCGGTGGGCAGAGAAAGCCATCCGGGATGTCCCAGTGCGTAACGCCATAAAAATGGGCCAGCAGCGCTTTGTTCAGCGTCTTAACCGCCAGCGGATCGGCAAAGTTTACCGACGGTTCACCGGCTGGTGTCTGAACAATAAAATCCTGCAATTCGGGGCAGCTCAGGCACAGGGCTTTCATGTCGTAGCGGCTACGGTGGCGGTTACGCGGGTGCAATCCCGGCTTTTGGGAAGTCATGGCATTCTCCTTTAAACAGCCGCGTAAGATACCCTGTGACGGCGCGGGGGTAAATAACTGTCTGAGACGCACAAAAAAACGACAAAAATCAGTGACCTGTATGTCTATGATCTGTCAACAAATTGTCAGAATTTATCGTTCAAAAAATAAGCAGATCATCATCAAATTTTTGCGCTAAATCACACGCGTCAGGCTTCTAAACTTAAGAGGAATCACCTGTTGTTTCCCCTGAGGATGTGATTATGAAAAAATATCTGACCTTTATTATTGCGGGTGCGCTGGCAGGCGCATCGTTCTCAGCCTGGTCCGTTCAACCTCTGACAGACAGCAACGATACCAGCCAGCTACGTGCGGCGGGGACGGTCTCTGTCAGCCGGGCAAGCAACCTTGATGACCTTCAGAACAAGCTGGCCGAAAAAGCGCGTCAGGAAGGGGCTAAAGGCTTCGTGGTGAACGCTGCCGGTGGCGATAACCATATGTACGGCACCGCGACCATCTATAAATAATCGATTTCCTTCCCACACTGCATCTGCCAGGCAGATGCAGTTCTCATTCCCTTCCTTCGCCTTGACTGTGCGTTTTTTAACCCCATATTAAGATGAATGGCTTAAACAGATCAGGAGAACATGATGGCTTCCGGCTGGGCGAATGACGACGCCGTTAACGAACAGATCAACAGTACTATTGAAGATGCGGTCGCGCGTGCTCGCGGTGAAATTCCACGCGGCGAAAGTTTGACGGAATGCGAAGAGTGCGGAGATCCGATTCCTGAGGCACGGCGTAAAGCCATTCCTGGCGTACGGCTATGTATTGCCTGTCAGCAGGAGAAAGATTCGAAAAATGCGACACA
The DNA here is from genome assembly GCF_004136805.1 of Enterobacter cloacae complex sp. GF14B. NCBI lineage: Bacteria > Pseudomonadati > Pseudomonadota > Gammaproteobacteria > Enterobacterales > Enterobacteriaceae > Enterobacter > Enterobacter cloacae complex sp. GF14B. The sequence goes on along the minus strand of NZ_QFRV01000041.1, from coordinate 29,793 downwards.
TTCAGGATATAATCGCAGAGGATCGAAAGACAGCCAGTTACGTTGACTTTCCTTTACCGAAGTTAACCGCGCCAGCCGTTTACTTTACGCTCACGACTTTTAGCGATACGCGTAGCAAATCGTGCCCTTCCGATGGCTTCTGTAAAGCGCATCCACAAGAAGTGTCAATTCCGCTTCTGAATTTATTAATAATCAATAAGTTATTTGTCATTCAATTTTTTTGAGCAACCACGTCAATTCTCTTCGATTTTATCTTCCGCTAAAAACCGTGATACTTATCACATCGACGGAACATCGTCCCTTTAACAGAATAACCTGCGAGAATTCACCTATGAAAACCATCAAATATGCTGTTGCCGCTGTTGCCCTGTCCGCTCTCTCTTTCGGCGCTTTCGCCGTAGAGCCAGTCTCCTCTACTCAGGCACAGGATCTGAACAAAATCGGGGTGGTGAGTGCTGAAGGCGCGACCACGCTGGACGGTCTGGAAGCCAAACTGGCGGAAAAAGCAGCCGCTGCCGGCGCAAGTGGATACACCATCACGTCCACTAACGGTAATAACAAACTGAGCGGTACTGCGGTTATCTACAAGTAATCGAACGAATTATGCTCCACCCTCACCATACCCTCTGGTGAGATGCTCCAACCCTCATTGACCCTGTTGTTGTTACCCTTGTTTGCCCGTCCGCCACTGGACGGGCTTTTTTTTGCTTAAAACGACTGTGCCACGCGCTGCAATCCGGCTTCCACGGATGCCACTTCCCCTGCCGCCAGCAGGCAGCAGGCCATTTGCAGCTTGATCGACTGAGGAACCGGCACCTTTCCGGCCAGACACTGTACGATCCAGTGCGCGGTGACCTGCGGATCTTTTGACTCGGGCAAGATCACATCGCAGTTCTCTTCCCCACGTTCCAGTACGACCCGCGTCCCGGCAGGCTCAATCAGCATCAGCTGTGGACAACGCTGCGGGTTGGCATAAACCTCCCCTTCCGTCCCGTGCATCAGCAGCGCCCGCCCGCCGATTTCGGCAAAAAATTGTCCGACCCGCGTCACGTACTCCGGATGGGAGACGCTGGAAAGACGTAGCGCGGCGTCTTCGGCAAACGGCGTCGCCAGCTTCGCCAGGGTGTGGGCGCTGTTACGTACTCCCATTCGCCATCGCATGTCCAGCTGCTTTTCCAGCGGCGGGCAGAGCGCGCGCACGGGAATATAGACCGGCTGGTTCCCCTCCAGTTTGGCCTGCGCCTGGCCAGCATGGAGAGTAGGTTCGATGCCTAATAATTCCAGAATGGTTTCTGTCAGCACGCGCGTTGGATCTTCGCTCACGCCATGCACCACCACCGGGAAACCGAGTTTCTGCAACAGAATAGCCAGCAGCGGCGTGAGGTTTGCCTGCTTACGCGCGCCATTGTAGGTCGGGATCACTATCGGCATCGGCTTCGTGACGGGCGGGGTTAAACGCATCGTCTGCGACTGCATGGCCTCATAAAAACCCCGCATCTCCGCCTCACCTTCCCCTTTGATGCGCAACGCAATCAGAATGCCGCCCATTTCCAGCTCCGGCACGTCGCCATTCAGCATATGCGTGTACAACGCACGGGCCGTTTCCTGGTCCAGATCGCGAGCATGGTTTTTCCCACGCCCTACCTCTTTGATAATTTTGCGGTAATCCACGACATTTCTCCTGACAGCATCATCTTGTTAACAATATAGCCCGATGGACACGCACCCGATAGTGTTTTGTGATCATTATCAACCTGCTGTTTTCAGATAAAAAAATAAACTCAAGCATTATTTGCAATATTTGTGATTGGGACAAAAGATTCGTCTCTGTCCTTTTTTTGATTAAATAAACATCGAAAAGTCATTAAAGGTCAACGGTGAAAACGTCCAGGCAACGTTTTTGCCAGAAACATATCGGGATTTACTATGAACAAGGTTGCATTAGGGTTGTTTATCGCCGCAACGGTGGGATGTTCTGCATCTGCATTTGCGGCAACCAACGGTGAAGGGCAGATTAATTTCACCGGAGAAATTATCGATTCTGCTTGCCAGGTCGTGAATGGATTAAGTAATCCATTAGATGTTCAGTTGGGAAAAGTATCTAAAACGGTATTTACCGGTGCAGGCTCTACCAGCACATTAACGAAGTTTGATATTAAGTTAACCAATTGTCCGGAAACCGTAACCTCGGCAGCGATTAACTTCGGTGGTACCCCGGATGCGGATAATAATGCCGCGCTGGCGTTAACGCCCGATACCGATGCGGCTACCGGTGTGGCTATTCAGCTGGTTGACACGTCCGGGCAGCCTGTCAGCCTGTATACCCCTTCGAAGCAATATCCTTTAGCCTCCGGCACGGCGGTTAACGATCTGGAGTTCGGTGCGCGTTATATTCAAACCCAGGCGGCAGTCACCGCGGGCCCTGCTAACTCTGTATCAACCTTCACCGTTATTTATAACTGATCTTATCAATCCTGAGATATTAATGCTTTTGCGAGCATTAATATCTCATCTTTTTATTGAGAAATCTTTATGCGCCACGGTTATTTACTGAGCATTCTTTTACTGGTAGCAGCCTCGGCACAGGCGGGGGTCGTGATTAATGGCACCCGGCTGGTCTATCAGGGAGATAAAAAGGAATCATCTCTCGGTCTTTCAAACCCGGATACCACGGATTATCTGGTGCAGTCCTGGGTCGATTCTGGCGGTAAAAACCAGGCCAAAGCCCCGTTCCTGATCACCCCGCCGCTTTTTCGACTGGATGCGAAAGAGGATAACGTCCTGCGCGTAGTCCGTACGGGAGGAAATTTACCGGAAGACAGGGAATCTCTGTACTGGCTGAATATTAAAGCGATCCCGTCCTCGAAGCATGTCGAAGGGGTAAATACGCTGCAAATTGCCATTAATACCCGCATTAAATTGCTCTATCGCCCGTCAGCGGTAAAAGGCAGACCAGAAGATGTGGCCGATAAACTTGAATGGCATCGCGAAGGGAATGATTTAGTGGTGAATAATCCCACACCTTTCTTTATGAATTTTCAGACCGTCACCCTGAATGGACAGAAAGTCAAAAAAGCCACCTGGGCTGTGCCGAAAACTGAAACGCATTTTGCTTTACCTGGCAACGTCGGAGGTTCTACCGTCGCGTATTCCATTATTACCGATTACGGCAGCATCAGTCAGACATGGTCTAAACCCGTTCATTAATCGTATTACCCGGTAATAAAATCATCATGTACAGCCATAAAAAGCCGTTCACCTGCCGATTTTCGTCATTGCTGATGGCTATTTGTTGCCTGGCAATGGCGATCTTTGCGCAGCAGGTTTTGGCTGATGATTATTTTAACCCTGCCCTGCTGGACATTGATAACCCGCAGCAGGGAAAGACCGATCTGTCTGTCTATGAAAAAGGTCCCGGCCAGGCACCAGGTAAATATCAGGTCGCGATCTTTATCAATAACAATAAAATTGATACCCGCGACGTGACCTTCAACTTAGTTAAAGATCCACAGGGCACCAGCACGCTCCAGCCTTGTTTTACACTGGACGAATTAAAGAGCCTCGGGATCAAACCGCAAAAATATCCGCAGCTGAGAGCAGAAGGTCAGTGCGCCGATCTACACGCCATCCCTTCGGCATCCGCGACCTTTCGCGTGCGCAATCAGCAGCTGCTGCTGAGCATTCCGCAAAAGGCGCTCGGTCAGGTACCTCGCGGTTACATCGACCCGAAAGAGTTTGACGAAGGGATCAACGCGGGCCTGCTTAATTACAGCGTCAACGCCAGCCAGAGCCATGCGCGCCAGCAGGGTGAAGAGAATAGCAGCAGCCAGTACGTTAACCTGCGTCCCGGCTTCAACATCGGGGCATGGCGCGTTCGTAACTACTCCACCTGGAATCGCAGCACCACGGGTCATGAGGAGGAACAGAAATTCACCTCCGTTTATACCTATGCGCAACGCGATATTGTGGCGATGAAAAGTGACGTGACGGTGGGCCAAAGCACCTCACCTTCCGACGTTTTTGACAGCGTCCCCTATACCGGCGTGGAGCTAAAATCCGACAGCGACATGCTGCCGGACAGCGAGAAAGGCTATGCCCCTATTATTCGCGGCAGCGCCCACAGTAACGCGCAGGTGGTGGTACGCCAGAACGGTTACATCATTTATCAGAACACGGTCGCCCCCGGCGCGTTCGAAATTAACGATCTCTACCCCACCGGCAGCAGCGGCGATCTCCAGGTCACGGTGAAAGAAACAGACGGCAGCGAAAGCCACTTCGTGGTGCCGTTTGCCTCCGTGCCGGTATTGCAGCGTGAAAAAAACCTGCGCTACAGCGTAACCGCCGGGCGTTATCGCTCTTATGACAAAGACGTTGAAAAGACCCCGTTTGCCCAGGGAAGCGCCATCTACGGTTTACCCTTCGGCTTCACGGTCTACGGCGGCGTGCAGCAGAGTAACCATTATCAGTCACAGGCGATTGGCGCCGGGAAAAACATGGGCGATCTGGGGGCGTTCTCCATTGACGTAACCCGCGCCAGAGCTCTGTTGAAAAAACAGCAGTCCAGCAAGGGCCAGTCATGGCGCATCCGTTACAGCAAAGATTTCGCCGGTTCGGGCACCAACTTTACCCTTGCGGGCTATCGCTATAACAGCAAAGGGTTTTACACCCTGGACGACACCATGGAGTCATATACCCGCTCCGACAACTGGTCTGCACCGCAGCAGCGCCGCGCCCGAACCGAAGCCACCATCGACCAGACGCTGCCGGAAGGCTGGGGATCCGTCACCCTGAGCATGGTGAAAGAGACGTACTGGAGTCAGAGCCAGAACATGACCTCGATGAGCGTCAGCTACAACAATAGCTGGCACGGGGTGAGCTACAGCCTCAGCTACAGCATGAACAAAAACACCCAGGACAGCGATGAAGACGGTAACGAGGTGACAAACGACAACCAGTTCTCGCTGAGCGTCTCGGTGCCGCTGGACCGCTGGATGCATAACACCTGGGCCACCTACAACCTGAACAACACCAAAGACGGCACGACGCAGAACATCGGCCTGAACGGCACGGCGCTGAAAGAGGACAACCTGAACTGGAACATCCAGGAAGGGCTGAGCAGCACCGGCAGCGGCAACTCCACCAGCATCAACGCCGATTATAAAGCGACCTATGGTGAAGTGAGCGCAGGCGTCAGTCAGGATAAATATCAGCAGACCGTGAACGTCGGTTTGCAGGGCGGCGTGGTTGCCCATGCGAACGGAATAACCCTGAGCCAGCCGCTCGGTGACACCATCGCGCTGGTGAAAGCGCCGGGCACGCACGGAACCCATATCACAAACCAGACGGGCGTCGAGACCGATTTCCGCGGCTACACCGTCGTGCCGTTTGTTACCGCGTATCGCCACAACACCATCGCGCTGGATACCGAAACGCTACCGGACAACGCCGACGTCACCCACGCGGCGCAGATCGTGACGCCAACCCGCGGGGCCGTGGTGCGCGCCAGCTTTAACACCCGCGTGGGTAACCGCGTCCTGATGACGCTTACGCAAAAGGGTAAACCGCTGCCCTTCGGCGCAACGGTCACCACCGAGGATAAGGACAGCGAATTTATTGTCGGCAATGACGGCCAGACCTACCTCTCTGGTCTGCCGCAGCAAGGGCATCTCAACGTTTCCTGGGGACAGGGGGCGAACGAGCACTGCGTCGCTGACTATGCGCTAACGGATGAGAAAGAGAAAACCAGCATCATTAACGCTGCCGCGCAGTGTCACTGATCCACCGTTCAGGCTAACGATTATGCAAATGATTAAACAGTGCTTTTTCTTACTGGTTCTGGGAACCGCCGCGTTATTTATGCCGCATGCGAAGGCGACCTGCACCACGCCGGATCTGCCCAAAATGATTAACATGGCCTCCATTTCTGTCCCGACGACGCTGGCGGTTGGTGCAACCATTCCGGGTACAGAGCAGAGCGTTCATGTTGCCGGGCACTGCGATCAGAGTATCGACAGCGGACTGGAAATTGTCTCGTGTTACTACGGTACCGGAGCGGAAATTCCGGGGCTGAAGGGAGTATACGAATCCGGCGTACCGGGTGTCGGGGTCGCATTGATGAACGATCAGGGTCAGCGAATCAGCGGAGCAGGCGGAGTACAGTGCGATTCACGCGGAACGCCTGTTGGCTATGTTTCTGGCGATGGCACACAGTCGTTTAACTTTGACGTCACGCTTGAACTGGTCAAAACAAGCGACGCCGTGACCTCCGGCACGCTGGTGCAGTCTCAGACCGAATTCGGCATTGGCGTTTTCGGTCACGAAGGGATCGGCAGCCCTAACCATATTGCGTATGCAGGTAACGTCATTTTGCATCAGGTCACCTGCTCTGTTTCGCCAAAAAATCTCACCGTTAATTTGGGTGATTTTCCCGTCAGTGATTTTATGAGCGTGGGTTTTTTATCCAGCCCCGCTCAAACGTTTAATATCACCGTTAACTGTGACACAACCGTTCAGCCTGAGCTAAAAATCACCAGTGCTAACGGCTACGAGACGGCATTCGAGGGGGTGATCAAACTGACGAAGCAGACAGGCATGGCAACGGGCGTCGGGGTGAGAATGCTGTTTGATGACCGCATTGCGACCTTTGATACCTACGTCAACACTCAAAGCCAGGCCGTTGCCAATGAAACGCTGGAGATCCCCTTTCAGGTTCGCTACGAGCAGATCAACGATGTGGTGACGCCCGGCCCCGCCAACACCGTAGCAACCATCACTCTCGCCTATAAGTGACCAACATGAAAAAGACAATCGCGTTTCTGACGATGGGCTTACTGGCCCAGGCCCACGCAGACGATATTCAGATCCAGATGACGGGAAATATTTACGCCAATACCTGCATCATTGACAGCGCCAGCCGCAACCTGACGGTGGACTTAGGCCAGACGGTGTCGGGCAGTTTTAAAGACGTGGGGGATACCGGCGAGTGGAAAGACTTTTCCCTGTCAGTATCGCACTGTCCTGCCACGCTGGCGCTTGCCACGGCCTTTTTCTATGGCCAGGCAGACAGCGTGCATCCGACCAAATTTGCCAATATCGGCAGCGCAAAGGGGCTGGCGCTGGAGCTGGCAGACCGGCAGGACAAAATACTGATTGCCCCGCAGGCCGCCTTTAACGCCGCCATCAATCCGAGCGACCACACGGCAACCTTTCCCCTGTCCGCGCGCTACTACGCCACCTCAATGCCCGTCACTGCCGGGACGTTCAGCAGCGTGATTCAGGTGACATTCACTTACCAGTAGGACCGCGCCTCTTTGCACGGATGCTTTTTGTACGCCCGGCAGAGGGTTTTGCCGGGCGTTTTTTTGCCTCCGGCACTTCTGGCTGCTCAATCGGGAAGATCGGCAGCGCATTCAGCAGCCGTTGGCCGTAGTTTTTGGTGAGCAGTCGTTTGTCATAAATCACCACCTCGCCCCAGCAGCCGTGGCTACGGATCAAGCGCCCGACCTGCTGAATAAGGTTAAACGACGCCGCAGGCAGGCTTTGCACTTCAAACGGATAACGGTTCAGGCTTTTCAGCCATTCGCCTTCGGTGATCACCACCGGGCTGTCGATGGGCGGGAAGGCAATTTTGTGGATATGCACCTGCGTCAGGTAGTCACCTTTCAAATCAAGCCCTTCCGCAAAGGACTGTAACCCCACCAGCACGCTGCGCTCGCCGTTATCAATGCGTTTACGGTGGGTTTCCACCAGCCGATAGCGCGGCTGATCGCCCTGCACCAGCAGGAGCAAGCGCAGATCGGTGACGTGCTCCAGGAAGCGTTGCATCGCGCGGCCGCTGGCAAACAGCACCAGCATACCGGGGTATTTTTTACTCTCAACCTGCTCGCGGAAGTAGGCCGCCATTTCCGCAATATGCTGCTCTTCGTTATCGATAAGCGGCTCATAGTTCATGCGCGGGATCACCAGCTTGCCCTGCTCACAGTGGTTGAACGGCGAGTCCAGGGCCACAAAACGGTCCCCCGCTTTCTCTTTCAGGCCGCTCATTTCCTGCAACCTTGAGAAGCTGTTCAGTGAACGCAGGGTCGCCGATGTCACTACCACGTGCGGCACGCTGCGCCAGATCAGCTTTTCCAGCTGATCGGCCACGCGGATGCCCACGCAGTGGAAGAAAAGATGTACCTGCCCGTCTCGCACTTCGCGGGTGGCCCACTTTGTCACCGGCGCGCCGGACGCCTGCGCCATTGAGGCCAGCCGCCAGAGTTTGCTCTGCGCCTCAAACATGCCCAACGCACGGTTCATTTGCAGCAGAATGCGGTGCAAACGCACCACGTCATGGGTACCGGTTTTCTCGCTGAGATCGTTTAAGAACATCTCCGCCAGCCCGCGCAGCTTTTCAAGGTGCTTCGCCAGCTGCTGACAAATTTCCATCACTTCCTGCGGCAACTCCCCCATCGCAAAGCGGTGTTCCGCCTCCTGGGTGGCGGGGAGATACAGGTTAAGAATGTTATTCAGCGAGGCGATGAGGCCGTACACCTCTTCACAGTGCTCGCTCAACCGCTCCGGAACTGCCAGCGGCGGCGTGGTTTTCGGGCGGAACTGCTCCATGCAAGTTGCCACCAGCTTACAGAACAGATCCAGTTGCAGGCGAAACCACGGGGCGGTAATTTCCGCGCTCATCTCCAGCGCATCCCGCGCCACGTCGGGCAGATGATGACCTTCATCGAGCACCAGCAGCAGGTTTTTGGGCTCCGGCAGGACCGCTTCACTCTCCAGTGCGGCCATCACCAGCGCATGGTTGGCGACAACCACCTCCGCTTCCTGAATCTCACGCCGAGCAACAAAGAAAGGGCATTCGCGGTAGTAGTGACAGTTGCGGTTCAGGCAGCTCGCTTTATCGGTGCTGAGCCTGCGCCACAGGTCGTCGCCGATCGCCTGGCTGGTGTGATCCCGCAGGCCGTCCCACCTGTAGCTGTCGAGATCGGCCTTCAGCTTTGCGCACTGCTCCTGCTCCGCCTTGTTATTTGGCGTCAGCTCGTCATCAAGAAACGCGAGCAGATCCTGCTGGGCGGGTTCACTGCTGGCCAGCGCCGCCAGATTGCGCGGGCAGACGTAGCGCCCGCGACCAAAGGCGGCGGTGAAGCGTAAATCGGGGATAATTTTGCGCAGCAGCGGCAAATCTTTGCTGAAGATCTGATCCTGCAAGGCCACGTTGGCGGTGCTGACCACCAGCGTTTTGTCCTCCTCCCGCGCGATGGCGATGCCGGGAATGAGATACGACAGGGTTTTCCCGACGCCGGTCGGGGCTTCAATCGCCAGATGTCGCCCGTCGTCCCCGGCGAGCGTTTTTGCCACGTCGGCAATCATCTGCCGCTGCGGCGCTCGGGGGATAAAATCGGGGATCTGCTGCTGTAGCGCCTTATACCAGGCGCCTATTTGCGCTTTCAGCGCAGCGGTCAAAGCCATCGGTAAACCTGAAATACTGTATAAACAGCCACTATTGTGGCACTTTCTCTCCGCTGCCGCAAAAAGAAAAGCCCGGCTTTACGACCGGGCTTCCAGATTACTGCGGGTTAGCAGGTTTACGCGGGCGGCGTCGGCGCTGCCCCTCGCCTGCCGGTTTCCCTTCGCCGCTACGCCACGGGTTTTCACCGGCTGGTTTGCTGTCGTTATTACGACGCGGCGGTTTGCCCGAAGATTTCGGCGCGCCACCTTCTGAACGACGCGGCTGCTGACCGCGACCACCGCCGCCCTGACCGCGTCCGCCACCCTGACGACCGTTCTGAATTGGCTCGGCTTTGATCGACGGGTCCACTTCATAGCCCGGGGTTTCAATGCGCGGGATCTCTTTCTTCAGCAGGCGTTCAATGTCGCGTAGAAGCTTGTGTTCATCCACGCAAACCAGAGAGAGCGCTTCCCCGGTTGCCGCCGCACGGCCGGTACGGCCGATACGGTGAACGTAATCTTCCGGCACGTTTGGCAGCTCGTAGTTCACCACGTGCGGCAGCTCTTCGATATCCAGACCGCGTGCGGCGATGTCGGTCGCCACCAGCACGCGAATGTCGCCAGATTTAAAGTCCGCCAGCGCGCGGGTACGCGCGCCCTGGCTCTTGTTGCCGTGGATCGCCGCGCTGCGGATGCCGTCTTTATTCAGCTGTTCCGCCAGGTGGTTGGCGCCGTGCTTGGTGCGGGTAAAGACCAGCACCTGCTGCCAGTTGCCCTGGCCGATCATCTGGGAGAGCAGTTCCCGCTTGCGCTTCTTATCTACAAAGTGCACGTGCTGCGTCACCTGCTCGGAGGCGGTGTTGCGGCGCGCGACTTCCACTTCCAGCGGGTTATGCAGCAGCTTTTCCGCCAGCGCCTTGATCTCGTCGGAGAAGGTCGCGGAGAAGAGCAGGTTCTGACGACGCGTCGGCAGCTTCGCCAGCACGCGACGAATGTCGTGGATGAAGCCCATGTCCAGCATACGGTCGGCTTCGTCCAGCACCAGGATTTCGATGTTATCGAGCTTCACCGCGTTCTGGTGTTCCAGATCCAGCAGACGTCCCGGTGTTGCCACCAGCACGTCCACGCCGCCGCGCAGCTTCATCATCTGCGGGTTAATGCTTACCCCGCCGAAAACTACCAGCGAACGAATGTTGAGGTAGCGGCTGTATTCACGCACGTTCTCGCCAATCTGGGCCGCCAGCTCGCGGGTTGGGGTGAGGATCAGCGCACGCACCGGACGACGGCCTTTGGCGTGCGGCTGGTTTTTTACCAACAGCTCCAGCAGCGGCAGGGTAAAGCCCGCGGTCTTACCGGTACCGGTCTGCGCGCTTGCCATCAGGTCACGGCCCTGCAAAACGGCCGGAATGGCCTGCTGCTGGATAGGGGTTGGCTCAACGTAGCCCTGCTCTGCGATGGCGCGCAGAATTTCCGGGTTCAGACCAAGGGAATCAAAAGACATAAAAACTCCGAACCGCCCCGACCATCACAGGTGTAGTTTTCAGGGAGATATAACGAATAGAAGGACAAAAACCACAATGTCGCGAAGGTGCGGAGTGTAGCAGCTTTTGTGACGTGGCGCATAAAATATCCCCGGCGATGACTCGACGTTTGCGCAAATCAGGCATAATCTTAATCAATCGATTGATTAATTTTTAATGCTGCTATGAATACAACCCCAACGACAACCAAAGGCGAACAGGCGAAAAGTCAGCTTATCGCCGCCGCGCTGGCGCAGTTTGGCGAGTATGGTCTGCATGCCACCACGCGGGATATCGCCGCTCAGGCCGGGCAGAATATTGCGGCCATCACCTACTATTTTGGCTCAAAAGAGGATTTATACCTCGCCTGCGCCCAGTGGATCGCGGATTTTATCGGCACCAGCTTTCGCCCGCACGTGGAAGAAGCCACCGCGCTGTTCAGCCAGCCAGAGCCTGACCGGGCTGCCATCCGCCAGCTGATCCTTAACGCCTGTCACAACATGATCCGCCTGCTGACGCACGACGATACGCTGAACCTGAGCAAATTTATCTCCCGCGAGCAGCTCTCCCCCACTGCCGCGTACCAGCTGGTGCACGATCAGGTGATCGCCCCGATGCACAGCCATCTGACCCGGCTGATCGCCGCCTATACCGGACGGGACGCGAGCGATACCGACACCATTTTGCATACCCACGCCCTGCTGGGCGAAGTGCTCGCCTTCCGTCTGGGGCGTGAGACCATCCTGTTACGTACGGGCTGGACACAATTCGATGAGGATAAAGCCGCGCAAATTAGCCAGGTCATTACCTGTCACGTTGATCTGATCCTGCAAGGCTTAACGCAAAGGAGCCAGAAGTCATGAAAAAACCTGTCGCCATCATTATGGTGGTTGTTGTCTTGCTTGCCGCGGGAACAGGCGGCTGGCTGTGGTATCAGAGCCAGCAGGATCGTGGCCTGACGCTGTATGGCAACGTGGATATCCGCACCGTCAACATGAGCTTCCGCGTTGGCGGACGGCTGGCCTCGCTGAACGTTGACGAAGGCGATGCCATCAAAGCCGGGCAGACGCTGGGGATGCTGGACAAAGCCCCGTTTGAGAACGCGCTGATGCAGGCAAAAGCAGGCGTCTCCGTCGCACAGGCGCAATACGACCTGATGCTGGCGGGCTATCGTGACGAAGAGATCTCCCAGGCGGCCGCTGCCGTTAAGCAGGCAAAAGCCGCCTATGACTATGCGCAGAATTTTTATAACCGTCAGCAAGGCTTATGGAAAAGCCGTACTATTTCCGCCAACGACCTGGAAAATGCGCGCTCATCCCGCGACCAGGCACAGGCGACGCTGAAATCTGCCCAGGATAAGCTAAGCCAGTACCGCACCGGTAACCGTGCGCAGGACATTGCCCAGGCGAAGGCCAGCCTTGAGCAGGCGCAGGCGCAGTTAGCCCAGGCGGAGCTGGATCTGCACGACACCACGTTAATCGCCCCGTCTGACGGCACGCTGATGACCCGCGCCGTGGAGCCGGGCAGCATGCTCAGCGCGGGCAGCACCGTGTTAACGCTCTCCTTAACCCGTCCGGTGTGGGTGCGCGCTTACATTGATGAGCCGAATCTTGGCCAGATGCAGCCGGGCCGCGAACTGCTGCTCTATACCGACGGTCGCCCGGACAAGCCGTATCACGGCAAAGTGGGCTTCGTCTCTCCTACCGCCGAGTTCACGCCAAAAACCGTTGAAACCCCGGACCTGCGTACCGACCTGGTGTATCGCCTGCGCATCATCGTCACCGATGCGGACGACGCGCTGCGTCAGGGCATGCCTGTTACCGTGACCTTAAACGACGGGGAACGACATGAATGACGCGGTTATCCAGCTCAACAATCTGGTCAAACGCTTCCCGGGAATGGCTAAACCGGCGGTCGCACCGCTGAATTGTACGATTCAGAAAGGCTATGTGACCGGGCTGGTGGGGCCGGACGGCGCGGGTAAAACCACGCTGATGCGGATGCTGGCGGGATTGCTGAAGCCGGATGAAGGCAGTGCCAGCGTGCTTGGCCTCGATCCGATCAAAGACGACGCGGCGCTCCACGGCATACTCGGCTATATGCCGCAGAAGTTTGGTCTGTACGAAGATCTGACGGTAATGGAAAACCTCAACCTGTACGCCGACCTGCGCAGCGTCACCGGCGAAACCCGGGAGAAAACCTTCGCCCGCCTGCTGGAATTTACCTCGCTCGGCCCGTTCACCGACCGGCTGGCGGGCAAGCTCTCCGGCGGGATGAAGCAGAAACTGGGGCTGGCCTGCACGCTGGTGGGCGAACCGAAGGTGCTGTTGCTGGATGAACCCGGCGTCGGCGTGGACCCGATTTCCCGCCGTGAACTGTGGCAGATGGTGCACGAGCTGGCGGGTGACGGCATGCTGATCCTCTGGAGTACCTCATACCTTGATGAAGCAGAACAGTGCCGCGACGTGCTGCTGATGAATGAAGGCGAACTGCTCTATCAGGGCGAACCCACCGAGCTGACGCAAACCATGGCCGGGCGAAGTTTTCTGCTGCACAGCGCGCAGGAATCCAACCGCACGCTGCTGCAACGGGTGCTGAAGCTGCCCCAGGTGAGCGACGGGATGATTCAGGGCCGTTCGGTGCGCGTGATCCTCAAAAAAGAGGCCACCGCCGACGATATCCGGCGTGCGCAGGGGATGCCTGAGATCGACATGACAGAGACCGCGCCGCGCTTTGAAGATGCGTTTATCGATCTGCTGGGCGGGGCGGGAACCTCAGAATCACCGCTTGGCGCCATTCTGCACACGGTGGAAGGTACGCCGGGCGAAACGGTCATTGAAGCGAAATCGCTCACCAAAAAATTCGGCGATTTCGCCGCCACCGATAACGTCAATTTTGCCGTGAAGCGCGGCGAGATATTTGGCCTGCTCGGGCCGAACGGCGCAGGAAAATCCACCACCTTTAAAATGATGTGCGGTCTGCTGGTACCGACGTCCGGCAAAGCGCTGGTGCTGAACATGGATCTCAAAGTCAGCTCCGGCAAGGCGCGCCAGCACCTGGGCTATATGGCGCAGAAGTTTTCGCTCTACGGCAACCTGACGGTGGAGCAAAATCTGCGATTTTTCTCCGGCGTCTATGGCCTGCGGGGACGGGCGCAGAACCAGAAGATCGGCCGCATGTGCGACGCCTTCGGCCTGACCGATATCGCCTCGCAGGCGACCGACGCGCTGCCGCTTGGCTTCAAACAGCGGCTGGCGCTGGCCTGCTCACTGATGCACGAGCCGGATATCCTGTTTCTTGATGAACCTACGTCAGGCGTGGATCCCCTCACCCGCCGTGAATTCTGGTTGCATATCAATAGCATGGTGGAAAAAGGCGTGACCGTGATGGTCACCACCCACTTTATGGACGAGGCGGAGTATTGCGACCGTATCGGGCTGGTCTATCGCGGCAAGCTGATTGCCCACGGCACGCCGGATGACCTGAAAGCGCAGGCCGCCGACGACTCGCAGCCAGACCCGACCATGGAGCAGGCGTTTATCACCCTCATCCACGACTGGGATAAGGAGAATACTCATGCGCAGTAACGCCCTCTCCTGGCGCCGGGTGCGCGCCCTGTGCGTTAAAGAGACGCGTCAGATCGTGCGCGATCCCAGCAGCTGGCTGATTGCGGTGGTGATCCCCCTGCTGCTGCTGTTTATCTTTGGCTACGGCATTAACCTGGACTCCAGCAAGCTGCGGGTCGGGATTTTACTCGAACAGCAGAGCGAAGAGGCGCTGGACTTTACCCACGCCATGACCGGTTCGCCCTACATTGACGCCACTATCAGCGACAATCGTCAGGAGCTGATCCAGAAGATGCAGGCCGGGAAGATTCGCGGTCTGATCGTCATTCCGGTGGATTTTGCCGCCAACATGGCGCGGGCGAATACCGATGCGCCGATCCAGGTCATCACTGACGGCAGCGAGCCAAACACCGCGAACTTCGTGCAGGGCTACGCGGAGGGGATCTGGCAGCTCTGGCAGATGCAGCGCGCCGAAGACCGGGGGGAGGAGTTTGAACAGCTGATTGACGTGCAGACGCGCTACTGGTTTAACCCCGCCGCCATCAGCCAGCACTTTATTATTCCGGGCGCGGTAACGATTATTATGACGGTGATCGGCGCGATCCTCACTTCGCTGGTGATCGCCCGCGAGTGGGAGCGCGGCACCATGGAGGCGCTGCTCTCGACCGAAGTGACGCGCGTCGAGCTGCTGCTGTGCAAGCTTATTCCCTACTACTTCCTCGGCATGCTGGCGATGCTGCTCTGCATGCTGGTGTCCGTCTTTATCCTCGGCGTGCCGTACCGCGGCTCGCTGGTGGTGCTGTTCTTTATCACAAGCCTGTTTTTACTCAGCACGCTGGGGATGGGGCTGCTCATCTCCACCATCACCCGCAACCAGTTTAACGCCGCGCAGGTGGCGCTGAACGCCGCTTTCCTGCCGTCAATAATGCTCTCAGGGTTCATCTTCCAGATAGACAGCATGCCTGCCGTCATCCGCGCCGTGACCTACATTATCCCGGCGCGCTACTTCGTGAGCACGCTGCAAAGCCTGTTCCTGGCGGGGAATATTCCGGTAGTGCTGATTATCAACACGCTGTTTTTAATGGCGTCGGCGGTGATGTTTATCGGGTTGACGTGGATGAAAACCAAACGGCGGTTAGATTAAGGAGCGCGCATGTTTCACCGTTTATGGACACTGATCCGCAAAGAACTGCAATCCCTGCTGCGCGAGCCGCAGACCCGCGCCATTCTGGTGCTGCCGGTGCTGCTTCAGGTTGTACTGTTTCCGTTTGCCGCCACGCTGGAGGTCACTAACGCCACCATCGCCATTTACAACGAAGACAATGGCAAGCATTCCGTCGAGCTGACGCAGCGTTTCGCCCGCGCCAAAGCCTTTACCCATGTCCTGCTGCTGCAAAGCCCGCAGGCTATCCAGCCCACCATCGACACGCAGAAAGCATTATTGCTGGTGCGCTTCCCGGCGGATTTCTCCCGCAATCTGGACACCTTCCAGACCGCGCCGATGCAGCTGATCCTCGACGGGCGTAACTCCAACAGCGCCCAGATTGCGGCCAACTACCTCCAGCAGGTGGTGAAGGACTACCAGCAGGAGCTGATGGACGGCAAACCTAAGCCCAACAACAGCGAGCTGGTGGTGCGCAACTGGTACAACCCGAATCTGGACTACAAGTGGTTTGTGGTGCCGTCGCTGATCGCCATGATCACCACCATTGGCGTGATGATTGTCACCTCGCTGTCCGTGGCACGCGAACGTGAGCAAGGTACGCTGGATCAGCTGCTGGTCTCGCCGCTCGCCACCTGGCAGATATTTGTCGGCAAGGCGGTGCCGGCACTGATTGTCGCGACGTTCCAGGCCACCATCGTGCTGGGGGTGGGAATATGGGCGTACCAGATCCCGTTTGCCGGATCGCTGGCGCTGTTTTACTTCACGATGGTGATTTACGGCCTGTCGCTGGTGGGGTTTGGGCTGCTGATTTCCGCGCTATGCTCAACGCAGCAGCAGGCGTTTATTGGGGTGTTTGTCTTTATGATGCCGGCGATTTTGCTTTCTGGGTACGTTTCGCCAGTGGAGAACATGCCGGTGTGGTTACAGGATTTGACGTGGATAAACCCGATTCGTCACTTCACGGATATCACCAAGCAAATCTATCTGAAGGATGCGAGTCTGGATATTGTGTGGGGAAGTTTGTGGCCGCTACTGGTCATCGCGGCCACTACGGGCTCAGTGGCCTATGCGATGTTTAGACGAAACATCGCGTAGCTTTTTCTCTTTGGTGAGCAACGACACCACCGCGGGTCCTGCGAGGATGGCCAGACCCGCCAGGGCCAGCAGCAGGTTGTTTTGCAGCACGCGTGACAACAGCCACAGGACGATCATTGCCGCACCAAAATACCAGGTGGTGGTGAGCTCTTCGAGCACATCTCCCACTTCACGCCAGCGCGCGTCGTGGTGACGCTGTAAAAACAGCATCGACAGCAGGGTCACGCCGTAAACCACGCATAACCCTAAGCCAACACGCACCAGCGTGCCGCTCATCCAGCCCATCACCAGTACGGCCACGACCAGTAAATGCAACATTATCTGCCAGCAACTCAAACCGGTTGCGACACGAACGCGTTGTTGCCACTTCATGGCTTCTCTCCTGAAGGATTTTTCTCTGCTAATTCAGACTACCGCACTTTACGGAAAATTCCGTAACGCCGCATCTTTTTGTGACGCCTACTACACTTTATTTTCATCGGGATAGTCACCCAGGAAGGTGTTTATGAGCAAAAAAACGCAGCATTTCTCGCTTAAGGTGCTGACGATAAACATTCATAAGGGATTCACAGCATTTAACCGCCGCTTCATTTTACCGGAGCTGCGCGACGCGGTACGCACCGTCAGCGCCGATATTGTCTGCCTCCAGGAGGTCATGGGCGCGCATGAAGTGCACCCGATGCATTTCGAAAACTGGCCCGACACGCCCCACTACGAGTTTCTGGCGGATACCATGTGGAGCGATTACGCCTACGGGCGCAATGCGGTCTACCCGGAGGGGCATCACGGTAACGCGGTGCTGTCGCGTTTTCCTATCGAGCATTATGAGAACCGGGACGTCTCCGTTGGCGAGAGTGAAAAACGCGGGCTGTTATACTGTCGTATCACCCCCCCAGAGCTCGATTTTCCCATTCATGTAGGCTGTGTTCATCTTGGGCTGCGTGAAGCCCACCGTCAGGCCCAGCTACAGATGCTGGCAGACTGGACAAATGCGCTGCCGGAGGGCGAGCCCGTGGTGGTGGCCGGTGATTTCAACGACTGGCGACAGCGTGCCAACCATCCGCTGAAGGTGAATGCGGGGCTGGAGGAGATTTTCACCCGCGCACGCGGTCGTCCCGCGCGAACGTTTCCGGTGCGCTTCCCCCTGCTGCGCCTTGACCGCATCTACGTAAAAAATGCCCACGCCAGCAGCCCGACGGCGCTGGCTTTACTCAACTGGCGACATCTCTCCGACCATGCCCCACTCAGCGCGGAGATCCACTTATGAAATGCACATGGCAGGAAGGTAACCGTATTACGCTGCTGGAAAATGGCGATAACTATTATCCGGCGGTTTTTGAGGCGATTAGCCACGCACAGCAGAAAGTCTTTCTGGAAACGTTTATCTGGTTTGAAGACGACGTGGGCAGGCAGTTGCACAGCGCACTGCTGCATGCCGCTCGTCGCGGTATAAAAATCGAGGTCCTGCTCGACGGATATGGTTCGCCGGATCTCAGCGACGAATTTGTTAACGAGCTCACCGCCGCAGGGGTGGTGTTCCGCTATTACGATCCCGGCCCGCGTCTGTTCGGCATGCGCACCAACCTGTTCCGCCGTATGCACCGCAAAATTGTGGTGGTGGATGAAACGGTGGCCTTCGTGGGCGGCATTAACTACTCCGCCGAGCATATGTCGGATTACGGTCCCGAAGCGAAACAGGACTACGCGATCCGTATCGAAGGGCCGGTAGTGCAGGACATCCAGCTGTTCGTGCTGGAAAACTTACCCGGCAAGGAGGCCGTCCGCCGCTGGTGGCGACGCCGTCACCGCCCGGAGGAGAACCGCAAGCCTGGCGAGGCGCAGGCCCTGTTCGTCTGGCGTGATAACGAGGAGCATCGGGACGATATCGAGCGTCATTACCTGAAGATGCTGGCGAACGCGAAGCGCGAGGTGATTATCGCTAACGCCTATTTCTTCCCCGGTTACCGGATTTTGCATGCCATGCGCAACGCGGCCCGACGCGGCGTGAGCGTGAAGCTTATCGTGCAGGGTGAGCCCGATATGCCGATTGTGAAGGTGGGCGCGCGTCTGCTCTATCGCTATCTGGTCAAAAGCGGCGTGCAGATCTATGAATATCGCCGCCGCCCGCTGCACGGCAAAGTCGCCGTGATGGACGATCACTGGGCGACTGTCGGCTCCAGTAACCTCGATCCACTGAGCTTATCGCTTAATCTGGAAGCGAACCTCATCATCCACGATCGCCAGTTTAATCACACCCTGCGCGATAACCTTCAGGGTCTTATTAATAAAGACTGCGTGCGTGTGGATGAGTCCATGGTGCCGAAACGGAGCTGGTGGAACGTGGGCATCGGCGTGGTGGTGTTCCACTTCCTGCGCCACTTCCCGGCCATGGTGGGCTGGCTGCCCGCGCATACGCCGAAACTGGCGCTGGTGGATCCGCCTGTGCAACCCGAAATGGAAACCCAGGACCGCGTAGAGGCGGAAGATGGAGGGAAAACCTGATGTCGAAATCTCATCCTCGCTGGCGGCTGGCGAAAAAAATCCTGACCTGGCTGTTCTTTATTGCCGTCGCGGTACTGCTGGTGGTGTATGCCCAGAAGGTGGACTGGGAAGAGGTGTGGAAAGTTATTCGCAACTACAACCGGACAGTCCTGCTGGGTGCCGTTGGGCTGGTGATTGTGAGCTACCTGATGTACGGCTGCTATGACCTGCTGGGACGCGCCTACTGCGGGCATAAGCTTGCCAAACGGCAGGTTATGCTGGTGTCATTCATCTGCTACGCCTTTAACCTGACGCTGAGCACCTGGGTGGGCGGGATTGGTATGCGCTATCGCCTGTACTCCCGCCTTGGCTTACCGGGCGGCACCATTACGCGTATTTTCTCCTTAAGCATCACCACCAACTGGCTGGGGTATATTCTGCTGGGCGGGGTGATTTTCACCATCGGCGTGGTGCAGCTGCCTGCGCACTGGTACATCGATGAGGCCACTCTGCGCATTCTGGGCATCGTACTGCTGCTGATCATCGCGGCCTACCTGTGGGCCTGCGCCTTTGCCAAACGTCGTCACATGACCATTAAAGGCCAGAAGCTGGTGCTGCCGTCATGGAAGTTTGCCGTCCTGCAAATGGTGGTTTCCAGCGCCAACTGGATGGCGATGGGGGCTATTATCTGGCTGTTAATTGGCGAAGATGTGAATTACTTCTTCGTGCTGGGCGTGTTGCTGGTAAGCAGTATTGCCGGGGTGATTGTGCATATTCCGGCGGGTATTGGCGTACTGGAAGCGGTGTTTATCGCGCTGCTTGCGGGGGAGCATGTGTCTCACGGGACGATTATCGCCGCCCTGCTCGCGTACCGCATGATCTACTACTTCCTGCCGCTGGCGCTGGCAACGGTCTGTTATCTGGTGCTGGAGAGTCGGGCGAAGAAGCTGCGCGCGAAGAACGAGAAGGCGATGGCAAAATAAAAGCAAAACGGCAACTTCGTTGCCGTTTTTAGGGTTTGTTCCCTCTCCCTGTGGGAGAGGGTCAGGGTGAGGGCATCAGACAGCGCCACCCTCACTAACGACGGTTGCCGAAGATACGCAGCAGCATCAGGAACAGGTTGATGAAGTCCAGATAAAGCGTCAACGCGCCCAGAATCGAGTATTTGCGCAGGTTTGAACTGTCACGAACATCAATTTGTTCACCGATGTTTTTCAGCTTCTGGGTGTCGTAGGCGGTTAAGCCCACGAAGATCACCACCCCGATATAGGTCACCGCCCACATCAGCGCGTCACTTTTCAGCCACAGGTTCACCAGCGACGCCAGCACAATCCCAATCAGCCCCATAAACAGCATGTTGCCGAAGCCGCTCAGGTCACGTTTGGTGGTGTAACCGTACAGGCTCATCACACCGAACATCCCGCCGGTCACCACAAAGGTGCTGGCGATGGAGGAGTAGGTGTAAACGATGAAAATACTGGAAAGCGTCAGCCCGGTCAGCGCCGAATAGAGCATAAACAGCGTGGTCGCCATACCCGAGCTGAGCTTGTGCACCAGCCCGGAGAGCACAAATACCAGCGCCAGTTGCGCAATAATCAGCCCAAAGAAGGTGATTTTGCTGGAGAAGATAAACATCATCAGTTCAGGCGTGTTTGCCGCATACCACGCGATAAACGCGGTAAGCAGCAGGCCAACCGTCATCCAGCCATATACCTGAGCCATGTAGGTTTGCAGCCCGCTACGGGTCTGCTGAACTATCGAATCGGAACGCGGAAATCGGTCCATGATTCACTCCTGATTAAGTAAACACACATGTTAAGACTAACACATCCACGTAAACCTGTTACCAACGGCTGGCGGCATGCTTATCGCTGTCGCGTGATTCCACCCAGCGCTCACCTTCCGGCGTCGCTTCACGTTTCCAGAACGGCGCTTTGGTTTTAAGATAATCCATGATGAACTCCCCCGCCGCAAACGCACTCCCGCGATGGGCGCTGGTGACGCCGACAAACACAATCTCTTCGCCGGGCCACATTTCGCCGATGCGATGGATAACCGTAACGCGTCCCAGCGGCCAGCGGCCTCGCGCCTCTTCGACAATGGCCGCCAGTGATTTTTCGGTCATCCCCGGATAGTGCTCCAGCGTCAGCGCTTTTACGCTGTCGCCGAGGTTGTGGTTACGCACTTTTCCGGTAAACGTCACGACCGCGCCGTCTTCATCGCGCTCTGCCAGCCAGCTGTATTCGGTACCGACGCTAAAGCGCTCAGGGCCGACCAGAATTCGGGTTTCCGTCATCTTAACCCCCTGTTACCGGCGGGAAGAAGGCCACTTCGTCCCCATCGGCCAGCGGTTGGGTCAACTCCACCAGCGTCTGATTCACGGCGGCCAGCAGTTTGCCTTCATCCAGCGCCAGCGCCCAACGGTCGCCTTGCGCCGCCAGATGCGCGCGCAGGGCGGCGACGTTTTCGAAAGAGCCGTCCAGCGTCAGGCTGTCGGTATTGACCAGCTCACGGACCTGGGCAAAAAAAAGCACCTTAATCATGGCTTTCTACCTTAAAATCGCCGGATTTGCCGCCGCTTTTTGCCAACAGACGCACCGGGCCAATCACCATATCTTTCTGCACCGCTTTACACATGTCGTAGATGGTCAGCGCCGCCACGGAGGCCGCCGTCAACGCCTCCATCTCCACGCCGGTTTTCCCGGTTAAGCGGCACAAGGACTCGATACGCACGCGATTATGCGCCGGCTGCGCCTGCAAATTTACCTCCACTTTGCTGAGCATCAGCGGATGGCAGAGCGGAATGAGGTCCCAGGTACGTTTAGCGGCCTGAATACCAGCGATACGGGCGGTGGCAAACACATCACCCTTGTGATGGCTGCCGTCGATAATCATCGCCAGCGTCTCCGGCAGCATGGTGATGAACGCTTCAGCACGCGCCTCGCGCACCGTTTCGGCTTTGGCGGAGACATCCACCATATGCGCTTCGCCAGCGGCGTTTATGTGGGTCAGTTGTGACATAGCTTATTTCTTTAAATGGGGATGGAAGTTACACGGACGGGTACGAGCATCCAGCTGCGGGGCAATAATGTTTTCCCACGCGGTGCGGCAGGCTTTGGTCGACCCCGGCATGGCGAAGATCAGCGTCTTGTTCGCCACCCCCGCGACAGCACGGGACTGAAGCGTAGAGGTACCAATCTCTTCAAACGAGAGCATGCGGAACACTTCGCCGAAGCCTTCCACTTCGCGATCGAACAGCGGGAGCAGCGCTTCCGGCGCCTGGTCGCCTGCGGTAAAGCCGGTGCCGCCAGTGATCAGCACCACCTGGACGTCATCGTTCGCAATCCACTGTGAGACCTGAGCGCGAATGGCGTAACGGTTTTCTTTGACGATCGCTTTATCAACAATCTGGTGTCCGGCTTCGTGTGCCGCCTCGCGCAGCCAGTGGCCGGAGGTATCATCCTCTTCACCACGACGTTCGGAAACGGTAAGAATAGCAATGCGTGTCGGGATAAATTCCGCGCTTACTTGACTCATCTTCTGGTTCCTTCTAAAGCCTGATTACCCGCCGATATAGGACAGGTTCTGAGTAATGCCGGTGTTGCCCTGATGCAGGAAATGGGTCTGCTTTTTGTGCGTCAGCGCCTCGGAAATGCGTGCTTCAAGCGCGTCCTGTTGAGCGTCATCTTCCAGCAAATCGCGCAGATCGACGCCGCCATCCCCGAACAGGCAAAGATGGAGCTTGCCAACGGAGGAGACACGCAGGCGGTTGCAGCTGGCACAGAAGTCTTTTTCATAGGGCATGATCAGGCCGATTTCGCCTTCATAATCCGGATGACAAAAAACCTGCGCCGGGCCATCGCTGCGCTGGCGGATCTGATGGATCCAGCCGCGTTTCAGCAGCTCGTCGCGCAACACCATGCCGGAAATATGGTGACGGCGGAACAGCTCGCTGCCCTCGCCCGTTTCCATCAGCTCGATAAAACGCAGTTGAATGGGACGGGATTTAATCCACGCCAGGAAGGTGTCCAACTGATGGTGGTTTACGTCGCGCATCAGCACCGTGTTGACTTTGACTTTTTCGAACCCGGCGGTAAACGCCGCATCGATGCCGTCCATCACCTGGCGGAACTTGTCCTGACCGGTAATGGCGTGAAACTGCCGGGCATCAAGGCTGTCCACGCTGACGTTGATCGCCGTCAGCCCCGCATCGCGCCAGTACGCCACGTCACGCGCCATGCGGTAACCGTTGGTGGTCACCGCGATCTGGCGGATACGTTCGTTTTCACGCACGGCGGCAATAATGTCAGGGAAATCACGACGCAGGGAGGGCTCTCCCCCGGTAAGACGCACTTTTTCCGTGCCGAGTTCCGAGAACGCACGCGTAACGCGGCGTACTTCATCCACGGAGAGAAAGCCATTATTGGTGACGCTGCCCGGCTTGTAGCCATCGGGCAGGCAGTAGGTGCAACGGAAGTTGCACACATCGGTAATCGACAGACGCAAGTAGTAAAACTTACGCGCGAAAGCATCAGTAAGTTGTGAAGCCATGTACACCTTTCCAGATCGGGAGGCACAGTCATTTCTTTCTGTACCCTGGTGGCAAATCCGCCACGGCCAGGGCGCCATATCTCTCGACACAGGCGCCAGGGCTAGAGTGTATGTTTTCAGTTTTGAAAACGTGGTTATGGCGATAGTAGCGTGGAAATCGCCACTTCGCCATTGTCGCTTTTCGCTATATAAATTTATACATAACGATGTTATCGTGCATTTTCACTACAGAATACGCAAAAACAGCGCTTTCGCATTGATATACGTCATTATGGATTGTGAGAGGCATCGTCTTTTAGGAGTAGTTGCGTTACTGTGACGCAAGCTTAACAGGATAAGGAATAGGTATGCGCAATCGCACTTTTGCGGATCTGGACCGCGTGGTCGCTCTTGGCGGAGGTCACGGGCTGGGACGGGTTATGTCGTCGTTATCGTCACTGGGCTCGCGCCTGACGGGCATCGTGACAACAACGGACAACGGCGGCTCAACCGGGCGGATCCGACGTGCTGAAGGCGGGATAGCCTGGGGCGACATGCGCAACTGCCTCAACCAGCTCATCACTGAGCCAAGCGTGGCCTCGGCGATGTTTGAGTACCGTTTTGGCGGGAATGGCGAACTTTCAGGCCATAACCTTGGAAATCTGATGTTAAAGGCGCTGGATCACCTGAGCGTGCGCCCTCTGGAAGCGATCAATTTAATTCGTAACCTGCTAAAAGTGGATGCGTTCCTGATCCCAATGTCCGAACAGCCGGTAGATTTGATGGCGATCGATGCTGACGATCACGAAGTGTATGGTGAAGTGAATATCGACCAGCTTCTTCTGCCGCCAAAAGAGCTGATGACCTACCCCAGCGTACCCGCAACGCGTGAAGCGGTAGAAGCGATTGGCGAGGCCGATCTGATCCTGATTGGGCCGGGAAGTTTTTACACCAGCCTGATGCCGATCCTGCTGGTGAAAGAGCTGGCGCAGGCGCTGCGCAGAACGCCTGCGCCCATGGTCTATATCGGTAATTTAGGCCGCGAACTCAGCCCGGCGGCGGCAAGCCTGTCGCTGGCGGATAAGCTGGACCTGATGGAACAGTACGTTGGTAAGAAAATTATCGATGGTGTCGTGGTCGGACCGAAAGTGGATGTATCAGGGATTGGCGATCGCGTGGTGGTACAGGAGCCGCTGGAAGCCAGCGATATTAAATATCGCCACGACCGCCATCTGCTACGCGAGGCGCTGGAGAAGGCGATTCAGGCATTAGGTTAGGTTCGTTTTGTGCGGCCTGATGCCCTCACCCCGGCCCTCTCCCACAGGGAGAGGGAGAAAACGCCACCGGGCAAAAAATTCACGATGCCGCAATAAACAGATCCCGCAGCTGATGCAGCTGATCGCGGATTTGGGCGGCCTCTTCGAACTCCAGGTTCTGCGCATGCTGCATCATCTGCCCTTCCAGCTCGTGGATCTTCTGCTGCAACGCTTTCGGCGTCAGCGCGACGGTATCCTCTTCCACCACTGAACGGGCCTTGCCGCGGCCTTTCGCTTTGGTCTTCGCAATGTTCTGACCCAGCGCCAGGATATCCACCACCTTCTTGTTCAGCCCCTGCGGCGTGATGCCGTGCTCTTCGTTATAGCGCTGCTGCTTCTCGCGACGACGTTCCGTTTCGCCAATCGCTTTGGCCATCGACGGGGTGATTTTATCCCCGTACAGGATCGCCTTCCCGTTGACGTTACGCGCGGCGCGGCCAATGGTCTGGATCAGCGAGCGCTCGGAACGCAGGAAGCCCTCTTTGTCCGCGTCCAGAATCGCCACCAGCGACACCTCCGGCATATCCAGACCTTCTCGCAGAAGGTTAATTCCTACCAGCACGTCGAACTCGCCCAGACGCAGATCGCGGATGATCTCCATACGCTCCACGGTATCGATATCCGAGTGCAGATACCGCACCTTCTCGCCGTGTTCTTCCAGATACTCCGTCAAATCTTCCGCCATACGTTTGGTGAGCGTGGTAACCAGCACGCGCTCGTTGATGGCGGAACGGGCACGTATTTCCGAGAGCAGATCGTCCACCTGCGTCGCCACCGGACGCACCTCGATAATCGGATCCAGCAGCCCGGTCGGACGCACCACCTGGTCCACCACGTCATCACCGGATTTTTCCAGCTCGTAGTTGCCCGGCGTCGCCGATACGTAGATGGTCTGCGGAGCAAGCGCCTCAAATTCTTCAAACTTCATCGGACGGTTGTCCAGCGCTGACGGCAGTCGGAACCCGTACTCAACCAGCGTCTCTTTACGCGCGCGGTCACCGCGGTACATCCCGCCGATCTGGGGGATCGTAACGTGGGATTCGTCGATCACCAGCAGGCCGTCCGCCGGAAGGTAGTCAAACAGCGTCGGCGGCGCTTCGCCCGGCCCGCGCCCGGAGAGGTAGCGCGAGTAGTTTTCGATGCCGGAGCAGTAGCCCAGCTCGTTCATCATCTCCAGATCGAACTGGGTACGCTGGCTCAGGCGTTGCTCTTCCAGCAGCTTATTGTTCGCCAGCAGCACCTTGCGGCGGTCCGCCAGCTCAATTTTGATCTCTTCCATCGCCTGCACGATACGCTCGCGTGGCGTCACGTAGTGCGTTTTCGGGTAGATGGTGAAGCGCTGGATCACCGACTCGACGTGACCGGTCAACGGATCGAACAGTGACAGGCGTTCAACCTCTTCGTCGAACAGCTCCACGCGCAGCGCCATGTCGTCCGATTCCGCCGGGAAGATATCAATCACCTCGCCACGCACGCGGAAGGTCCCGCGCTGGAACGCCTGATCGTTACGGGTGTACTGCAACTCCGCCAGACGGCGCAAAATCGCCCGCTGATCGATGATCATCCCCTGCGTCAGGTGCAGCATCATCTTGAGATAGAGATCCGGATCGCCCAGGCCGTAGATCGCCGACACCGAGGCCACCACCACCACATCACGACGCTCCAGCAGCGCCTTGGTCGCCGACAAACGCATCTGCTCGATATGTTCGTTCACCGAGGCATCTTTCTCGATAAACGTGTCGGAGCTGGGAACGTAGGCTTCCGGCTGGTAGTAGTCGTAGTAGGAGACGAAATACTCCACCGCGTTTTCCGGGAAGAACTCTTTCATCTCACCATACAGCTGCGCCGCCAGCGTTTTGTTCGGCGCGAGGACCATCGTCGGACGCTGGAGATCGGCAATGACGTTGGCAATGGTGAAGGTTTTGCCCGAACCGGTAACCCCCAGCAGGGTCTGGTGCGCCAGCCCGTCCTCCAGCCCCTCTTCCAGGCGACGAATAGCCTCGGGCTGATCCCCGGAAGGACGGAAAGCAGAATTCAGTTTAAACGGTTTACTCATGGGCGACGACCTGATGACAGAATAAGCGGCAGGTGAGTAATTTTACTCGTTGTGGCCAGGATTGCCAGTAAAAAACACTGGATGAAAAACCAGTAGCGTGTCAGGATATTTAGCGTAGCGCAGAGAGGATTAGTGCGTTCGCGAGCCAAATTTCGACTGTGACAAAATAAAACACCAGCCTCAGGGGGTTATCCCCAGAACTATTACTTTTTTAACATTTGTCAAGGGCGGTTATGAAAGTTTTATGGCAACAGGTGTCGCTGGCGTTGAGGGAATTGCTTTTATCTAATTCGTTAAAAAATAAAGACTAATTTATTAAGCCGCGTTTCCCATCAATTTGGTCGTAACCCGCGTATTCTCTCGCTTATCGCGTGTTTTCTAACTCTAATGCACAAGGTTATCCACAGGAATAGTGGATAACTGCCTCCAGCCCGTACAGCATGCACTTCAGCAAATTCCCGGTTTTTCCCACGAAGCGGCAGTAAAAAATTTTTATCACTCTTTTTTGCCTGGAAAACGTTCATTTTTTCATAAGCAACTGGCGAGATCTTAATCACAATTCTGTCATTTCTCCTGCACCACGATTCGACATACGCGGCACCGGGAATGTGCATTTCGTATAAACCTACAGCTTTTGATAGTGAGTTATTCCTAAAAATGGCCTTTTTTAATCATTATGAAGTTCCTGGCAGGCGTTTTGCAGACATCACTCTGTGCATCACCCCCACATATTTTTAAGGAGAGAAAGATGTTGAGTCTGCGTGCTGTAAATCAGTTTTACGGAAGCCAACATACGCTATGGAACGTGAATATCGATTTCCCGCAAGGCATCTGTACGGGCATTGTTGGCCTGCCTGGCATGGGTAAATCCACGCTCATGAACTGCATTACCGGAAAGGTGCCCGTTGAGAGCGGCACCATCATCTGGCATGAGGCTGGCGCGCCGCCGCGTAATTTGCTCAGCCCTGCGTCAGCATTCACGGCGCCGCCGACGATAGGCTACGTCCCGCAGGATCGGCGGATATTTTCCCAGCTGACCGTCGATGAAAATCTGCATATCGCTATGCGGGCGACGGGGAAACCCGACCCGACATCAAAAAATGACGTGTACGCCCTGTTTCCGGAGCTCTATCCGCTGCGACAGAGCCGTGCCTCTGCGCTGTCCCCCGACGACCAGTATCAGCTGGCTCTCGCCAGTGCGCTGGTTAATCGCCCGCGCGTGTTGATTCTGGATGAGCCCATGTATGGCGCAGGGCACGGTTTCGCGCGCAGGCTGGGGCAGTTGCTGGTGCGGCTGAATCGGGAGCTGGGAATGACGGTGCTGTTAGCTGAGCAACAGCTGTCGTTTATCCGCCGGGTAGCGGATCGTTTCTGCATGCTCTATCGCGGGCGTAACGTGGCACAGGGCCACGTTAACGAGCTGGATGACGACCTTATTGCGCACTGGATGGCGCGGAACATAAGGCGCTAAGGTCAAGATAGCGTCCGGTTTCCGCCTGCTCTGCGCCGTCGGCAAGCCACGGGATCTCGCCGAGAAACGGCGCAGGCAGCCCCCGCTTCAGCGTCGCCAGATACTCAGCATGACGTTTACCCGGCGCAACCACGTCATTGGCAATCCACCCTGCCAGACGCAACCCGGCCTGCTGCACGGCCTGAGCGGTCAGCATGGCGTGATTGATACAGCCAAGCTTCACGCCGACCACCAGAATGACCGGAAGCTGCTCGGCCTGCACCCAGTCAGCAAATGTCTGCTCGTCGGACAGCGGGGTAAACCAGCCGCCAGCCCCCTCCACCAGCACCCAGTCGGCCTGCGTTTCCAGGTCGCGTAACCCGGAAGAGAGCACCGAAAAATCAATCGGACGATCTTCATCGGCGCTGACGATGTGCGGCGAGGTGGGTTCAGCAAAGGTATAGGGGTTCACCGCAGAATAGGCCAGCGCAAGGCTGCTATTACGCTGTAGCGCCAGCGCATCGGTATTGCGTAAGCCTTCCGGCGTCATCTCGCTGCCGGAGGCTACGGGCTTATACCCGGCAGTTGTTTTCCCCAGCAGACGCGCCGCCTGCAACAGCGCGGCGCTGGCAACCGTTTTACCGACTTCAGTGTCCGTGCCGGTAACAAAATAACGTTCAGTCACGTTCAATAATCCCATGAAAAAGATGATAAGAGAGCGGGAACCGGCCCCGCTCCTGCGGCCAGGCCAGCTCGAGACGCTGGAGTTGGCCGCGGGTAAGGGGTTTCTTCTCCCGTCCGGCGTGCAGGTGCGTCGCGCCTATGCCCTTAAGCGATCGCATGGCGCTTAACGCATCGCTAAATTCGAGGGTGACGGTCTGGACCACGCTGCGATAGCGCCAGCCTGCCAGCGCCTGAGTGACCTGTTCGTGCGAGAGAAACCGGTTGGCATGAGGCTGTGCATCCACTGCCCTCCACGCCTGATTCAGCTCCGGCAACGAACTTTCCAGCAGGGTGGTAAAGGCCACCGCTCCGCCGGGCCGCGCCACGCGGTATAACTCGCGTAGGGCCTGCGGCAGGCTGGCGCACCACTGCACCGCCAGATGGCTCCAGACGAGGTCAAACAGCGCATCCTCCAGCGGGATGGCCTCGATATCGGCCACCAGATAACGG
>NZ_QFRV01000401.1:0-850 GCF_004136805.1 Enterobacter cloacae complex sp. GF14B | reverse complement strand
CACCTCTAGTGCCACGAGCATCGAAGATCAACAGAAAATGATCTGTAATGTTATCCATGGCATTATTCAATCAGAAAGGCAAAACCGAGGGGTAAATATACTCTCAACTGGCCCCATGAGATTTCTGGATACGAGCAAGGCTCAACAGCCTACTCTATCACAAATGGAGACTCCTCTAATGAGCCCCATGGACGCATCTTACGTCATTTCACCTGGGGTCTCTATGCAATCTGAGCCTCCGAGCGAAAACTTTAGCTTCCCTAACTTGGCTCAACCCTCTATTAAGGAAAACACAGTGCTCACTCCAGGGATAAGCCTGACAGAGAATGTACCGATGACATCTACGGTTAGCGCAGTGCCACTACCTAGTGTCGTAGTACCTAATATGGGGCCTCGACCATATGTGCCTCTAGCCCCTTATGCACACATGGCCCCCACACCTCCAATTGTACCACTTGCTTATGCTCCTCGAGTGCCGCTCCCTAGCCCTTATCCGAGTGGACCTATGCCCGGTTATGTTCCACATCCTGCATCATCCACACATATGCCAAGACCGGTACCCGTCCCTCTCCCACATATGATTCCAAGAGTACCTCCACCGGCCCTGCCTCCTCACATAGGTGACTTGGCAGTGTTTGCTCAAACCATAGGTCGATCTATCGCGGAAATTATGCGTCATGCATCTGATAGAGAGCCTAGAAGTAAGGCAGTACAAATTGCCAAACTCACGCAAAAATTCAATGGGGACGAAGATGCTAGAAAACACATTGAAGTGTTTGAACAAGTATGTGATTCCTTAGGGGGACGCAACGAACTACATAAGTGCAATGCCTTAAGCTTGACATTAAGT
>NZ_QFRV01000400.1:0-855 GCF_004136805.1 Enterobacter cloacae complex sp. GF14B | reverse complement strand
CGCGACGCTGGCGGGCGCGTGCTCCCTGAACATTGAGTGCCAGCAGAGCCGCATCGATTTCCGTCTGCGTACCCGCTATGTCGATGAACAGGCCGACAACCTCGATGACGCGCTGGCGCGCATCAAAAAGTACACCGCTGAAGGCAAAGCCGTGTCGGTTGCCCTGTGCGGCAACGCGGCGGATATTCTGCCGGAACTGGTGGCGCGCGGCGTGCGTCCGGATCTGGTCACCGACCAGACCAGCGCTCACGATCCGCTCCACGGCTATCTGCCAAAAGGCTGGACGTGGGAAGACTACCAGCAAAAAGCGGAAACCGATCCTGAGGGCACGGTACTGGCGGCTAAACGCGCCATGGCGGAACACGTCTCCGCGATGCTGGCCTTCAGTAAGATGGGTATTCCGACCTTTGATTACGGGAATAACATCCGCCAGATGGCGAAAGAAATGGGGGTGAATAACGCCTTTGACTTCCCCGGCTTCGTGCCCGCCTATATCCGTCCTCTGTTCTGCCGCGGCATTGGGCCGTTCCGCTGGGTTGCCCTGTCCGGCGATCCGGAGGATATCTACAAAACCGATGCCAGAGTGAAAGAGATTGTCGCCGATGACGAACACCTGCATCGCTGGCTGGATATGGCGCGCGAGCGCATTAACTTCCAGGGCCTGCCGGCGCGTATCTGCTGGGTCGGGCTGGAGTGGCGGCAAAAACTCGGCCTCGCCTTTAACGAAATGGTGCGCAGCGGCGAAGTCTCCGCGCCGATCGTCATTGGCCGCGACCACCTGGACTCCGGCTCTGTCGCCAGTCCGAACCGTGAAACCGAAGCCATGCGCGACGGCTCGGATGCGGTCTCCGACTG
>NZ_QFRV01000399.1:0-856 GCF_004136805.1 Enterobacter cloacae complex sp. GF14B | reverse complement strand
GTTACATGTGTATTACTCCTTGAATTTCGAAGATTTTCAATTAGTTTTCGTATGCCTTTGCATACGAAAAATTTGGGTAGGTGCATTTGCCTACAGGTTAGTGAACTCTATGTTCAACCTCCAGGTATGCATCTGATTTGGTTTTGTTTCTTTTTTTAATATGTTTTTAACTTTTCAAGTCTGATGCATACCATTCTATGTTTTCATCCATTTTTGCTCTTAAGAGAGATGACAAGGTCATGTTAAGAGCCAAGAAATTTGGGTTGTAGTGTCCAAAATAAATTTATGCATACGCAGTTATGTACCCACTTGTAGGGTTTGATTTGGCACATGTTGTCACATGGGATACAACATGGTCTAGGAACTCAAGGAGTTCGGTTTAGCCAATGTGGAGCAAGGATAATGAGGGTCCCTCTCACTCTTGTCGTGGAGTGTTTTGCAATTACCTCCACACACAAGTACATCTTGTACTTGATGGATGTTGCTTTTTCGGCCATCTTTATTTGAGACATATTCCACATGTGGAGAATATGAGTCTCTGGGACTGACATTGGCACCTGCAACGACGTCCCTACGTGCTGGTTGCATCCGTTTATTAGACCATTTGGAGCACACTGTATTAGGAACAATTTCAGTGGCCAAAAATTGTCGGGTACTTAGTACATACTTGTTGCGATGACAAGTGCTGTGAAACCACCTTAACAGAGGGTCATTTCTACATATAGCCAAGTATGCTAAGTTACTGAGAATGTTTCATGGTTGGTACCTAGGTGTGACTGAGCTTTCACATTCTGTTATGGTCCAACTCTTGTTGAAAGGCTTTCACGTACGTACCATGGAAAGTCTCATAATGGAA
>NZ_QFRV01000398.1:0-857 GCF_004136805.1 Enterobacter cloacae complex sp. GF14B | reverse complement strand
ACCGAGAAATTCTCACAAGTTTTAGTGTATTTACTCGCAAAAGCTTCAAAATTTGACCTAGAAATTGGGAGAATTTCAAGTGTGCCCTTATTTTCTTCGGTTAGGAAAAATGTATAACACTCGATAAAACTAGTGAGACTAGCCCACTTAGAGAGGTTGTTTCAAGCTCAATGCCGAATATAGTGAACGACGCTTGTCCCCAACTATCCTCCCTAAGGACTCAAGAAAGAGAGAGAAATGTTCCTTGAATTGACCACATTAATAGTTATGCAATATACCTAGTCTAGTACTTCTTTCTAATAGTGATACGCGCTTAATGATGTGTGTGAATCAGTAGTGTTCGGGGAAAATCCTTTTCCGAAACATATAAAATTCCTTCCCTTGAAAATGCCAAGAGTAAATTTTTGAAAATAAGGTAACTTTTTTGAGGTTTTTACACTATTTTTCTCTATTTTGGGGCGGAATTTCTCCTTTTCCCCTTGCCCTCAACCGGCATTTTGGAAATTGAGAACGGCGCGATATTAAAGTTGAGACACATTTTTCCTGAACACTGGGTGGCGGCTTCCATGTATGCCAATTTTGTAGTCAACTTGGCTTCCATTAAAGCTTGATAATATTTGACCTTTTATGAACTTTTGCACAATAGAAAACCATCTGTTTCCAAATGTGTATTTTCACCTGTCAGATCTATGCACATAAATTTAGACAATAATTATATAGAAGATTTACTTGTTTCTTATAATTCTCAAAGCAAATGCTACGAGTGTATCATCCCCAAGCAAAATATCCATTAGTTATGATGACTTTGCACAAGATGCAGCGCATTCATGTGCTCAAGCCAAATGTAGTTTAAATAA
>NZ_QFRV01000397.1:0-859 GCF_004136805.1 Enterobacter cloacae complex sp. GF14B | reverse complement strand
TCCCTTGTGTTTAGAGTTCCTTTACAACAAGAGACTCATGGTCTCTTAATCCCTTAGAAAATGAGGAGAAGAAGAAGAATAAATCTCTCTAGAAAGAGATGGATTTTACAGATTGAGCACTCAAATAATTCCTTAATGAATTGCAATTGAATTGGCCAAGAAATTCTTAAGAGGATAAAATGATTTTTCTCTTTGAGAGGATAAACACTTGTTGTTCTGAAAATCTCTGAGCAAATTCGTATTTAAGTCACATATATATAGACCATTGGTGGTCAAGAATAAAGCCTTTGAAAAGTTGTGACTCTTAGAATTATTTTTCTGAAAATCCTGTCTGGTAATCGATTACAGGATTTGTGTAATTGATTACAGCTTTTAAAATTTGAATTAAAACGTTTATTAACTGCTGGTAATCGATTACCAATATTGTGTAATCGATTACACAGTCTAAAATTTGAATTCAAAATATATAGTAGCTGTTGTAAATCATTTTTGGCCACTGGTAATCGATTACATCCTCTGGTAATCGATTACCAGAGAGTAAATACCATATTTTAAAATTTCAAACAAGCATCCTTTGGCCAAACCTTTGCATCATCAATTAGTGAAAGCTTTCTAAGACTATTAAGGACTAACTTCAACATTTATCTTGGAGTCTTGTCTTGGATCAACCATAAGAAGCGCATTTCTTTGGCATCATCAAAACTTCATGATATATTTGCTTATACAATCTCCTCCTTTTTTATGATGACAATATCCTGAAATCAAGATAAACTACATACAATTGATAATGCTTTCACACAACCCTTACTCCCCCTAACTTTTGGAATTTATGCCTAAGTTTATAAATCTTACCCTTGTT
>NZ_QFRV01000396.1:0-862 GCF_004136805.1 Enterobacter cloacae complex sp. GF14B | reverse complement strand
CCCGCCGCGCCAGCTTTGCGGATTCAGCGGGTCGGACACCGCGTGCGGCAACAGTTTACGCCAGCCTTCGCGCAGCGCCATGCGGTCCGGCTGCTCGCCTTCAAACACTGCATCGGCAAAATCGTTTTCGTTATCGGAGGGGATAAAACAGTAGCTGCCGCGCCATTCGGGGCTGAACTCGCCCTGCCACTGCCAGACGTCGGTATCCGGGACACGTTCAAGGGATTGCGGACGGGCATTTTGATGGTGATCGGTCACGCCGGTGACGTAGAGCCAGACGCGTTTCACCGTCGAGGTTTTCTGCGTTCCCGCCGGGTCCCGCCACCAGAATGTCACGCGATAGTTTTCCTGATGACGTTCCCGTTCCGGCCCGTTTTTCGCCTGCCACCACGCTTCACTTCCGGTTGTTAACACCGTCACCCTTATAACCCCATGTTTAACAGTCTTTTTTGTTTCAGAGCAAATTTTATTGATAATATTATTGATAACTATTTGCATTTGCAATAGCGTAATGCCCGCGCTGTGGGAAGCGCGCTCATTAAATAACCATAAAAGCGGGACGTACAATGAATAAGAAGATTCACTCTCTGGCCTTGCTGGTCAATTTAGGGATTTATGGTGTCGCGCTGCCCGCCATGGCAGACGACAACACCGCCTCCGCGCAGCACGAAGACACCATGGTGATCACTGCCGCCGAGCAGAATTTGCAGGCGCCGGGCGTGTCGACCATCACCGCCGATGAGATCCGCAAAAACCCGCCAGCGCGCGACGTGGCGGAAATCATCCGCACCATGCCGGGCGTTAACCTGACCGGCAACTCCACCAGCGGCCAGCGCGGGAACAACCGTCAGATTGACATTCG
>NZ_QFRV01000395.1:0-864 GCF_004136805.1 Enterobacter cloacae complex sp. GF14B | reverse complement strand
CCTTCAAGTAGGACACCTCTCAACAGAAAATACATCTCCTTTGATAACTCTTCCCTCCCATGAGGATGGTAAACCTTCAGGTAGGACACCTGTCAACAGAAAATACATCTCCTTTGATAACACTTCCCTCCCATGATATAAAGGGGCATTTTCCTTCAACACAAACACACAAGTGATTTTTTCTTGGCAGCATCATGAGCTTCTTTATTTTGAGACCTCTCAATATACTGCAAACTCCATGCTTCAAACTTTTTGAACAATGATTTCACCTTGAAGCATAAATTCTTCAGTTTAGGATTCTTATTCTTCCATACTCCCAACATTTGCTTCATGATCAACAAGGAATCTCCTTTGACCTGTAAGCATCTAATCCCCAACTGCAAATAGATGTGCAAACCACCTTCAAGAGCCATGTACTTTGCTTCATTGTTACTTTTGCATCAAGTTTTAGCCCTTGTTTCCTTACAAGTTTTCCTTGTGCAATATAAATGACAATGCCTCCCAAAGCAGCATCATGACTTCTTTCATAAGAGCCATCAAAATATAACAGTGAAGCATCAGATATGGCAAGAGTCTTGACTTCCTTCTTTTGCACCACGTCTTCCTTAACCAAAATAGGAGTTTCTTTGTGTGTGAGTAAATTTGCCAGGGTAGCCCGAGTACTCTCTTCTATTAAAAAAGTAAAATGAAACTGTTGACATTCAATAATCCATTTCATCTCTATTTTTGATATATTTGAACTATTAAACAACTGAGGAAGCAAGGAATAACTGGTGAGAAAAGTGAACAACTTTTACAAATGTTTGAATTGTCTACAAGCATAAACCATACTGGTCATCACCGATTCAATTTTTTAGTAATCTC
>NZ_QFRV01000394.1:0-865 GCF_004136805.1 Enterobacter cloacae complex sp. GF14B | reverse complement strand
ATTTAGAGAAAATATGCATGCGCATTAGTTTTAGGAGTTAGACACTCAGAATAGAGTAACTTCTAATAGAACAAAAAGAAAAGATTTCATAAGAAAGTTATTGATAGAATGATTATTTTATGCCCATGCATTCTTACAAACATCTAGAATTCATCCTTCATACTTGAGTCTTTGCAAAGGAATTTGGAAGATAGATAAATAAAATATGCTTATCATCCTAAGAAATCAAGGACAAGTAATTGAACAGGATGTGGGTAGAATAGAATCATCTAAATTGATAAAGAAAAATCATAAACTCGTACATCTTAGGTAAACAAAGCAGACCTGGTCCCAACATTATCACGTTATGATTTTACTTCTTTTTTCTTTTATTTTTGTCTTTTAATCTTCTTATCTTTCTTTATCTTATTCTTCATCTTTTATTTTTCTTTTCTTATCTTCTATTTTTTTATCTTTATCATCTTTTATTTTAAATCTTTATTTTATCTTTTATCTTTCTTTATCTTTTATTTTAAATTCCTTATTTATTGATTTTAAATTGGGTTGGCATTAATTTAAGTACAAACAAAGTCCTTGTGGTTGAGACAATTTGATGCACTTGTCAATGAGTTAACAGTTGGTGTCCACCACACTCTGACTTTTTTGCTGGTGCATTGTGGGTGAGACATCCATTTATGAGGGACTATGCTCTTTTTCCAGGGTGTTGCATGCATTTTTTGGGTTATCATTGAAGGGTTCTCTAGTTAGAGTTCACAAGATTGCCTCGTTGGTTTGTTTTACTTGACCAACCTCTTTGGTCAAACCCACAATCTGACCTTTGTGTTCCTGTTTAAGTTTAAATATAACAAAACAAGAACCAGGTATG
>NZ_QFRV01000393.1:0-867 GCF_004136805.1 Enterobacter cloacae complex sp. GF14B | reverse complement strand
TATCACCGTAACAACAGCATGGTATCACTGAGAATAACCATGGTATCAATGAAACAGCATCATAGTATCACCAAGAATAACCATGGTATCAACTAAACAACATCATGGTATCACCGAGAATAGCCATGGAATCAACAAAATATCATCATGGAATCACCGAGAATAACCATGGTATCAACGAAATATCATCATGGCACCACCGAGAATAACCATGGTATCAATGACATATCATCATGGTATCAACGAAAATCACCATGACCAAAGTATTAACAAAACATCATCATGGTACCATCAAAATCACTATGGTATCAATGAGAAATTATCAATAAAACGACGTAAACTATATCTCTAAAAGAATAATTATACGAGAATCAATGAACGAGTATATCATATAACAAAAGATCATGTACCAACAGTAGCTCGATAGAATTTGGACGATCATCACCGGCTCGACTGAATCGGAACGATGTGTAACTGGCTTCTCCAGCAAAGTTACGTCAGTAACAAATATATGATTGATGAAGAAAAATATAATTGAGAAGTTTTCAATTATGAGAAAAATCAAAAGCAAAAAGTAAAATTTTCCTTTTCAAATATATTCACAGCCCGAGACGAAAACCCAAAATCGGTGCAGAATTTAGAGAAACTTTCTTCTGCAAAGTTGTAAACCACATCGATTGCGATGGCTCGTGTGAATGGTTTCTGCAAAATCGTTCTCAATTAGAAGAAAAATCCAAAAACAAAAAGTGAAAGTTGCTTTTCAGTCATGTACGCAGCGGTCAACGATAACTCAAAATCGGTGCAAAATTTCTTCTACAAAGCAACTAGTTTCTGCAAAATCGTTTTCACTCAGGAGAAAAATAAAAA
>NZ_QFRV01000392.1:0-868 GCF_004136805.1 Enterobacter cloacae complex sp. GF14B | reverse complement strand
TCTAATTTCTGATTTGAGAACCCTATTTGCCATGCTTTGACACTCTTTACAAGACTTGCACCAATGATGAACATCACGTTGAACACCTGGCCACACATAACCCTCCTGCAAGACTTTATGCAAAGTGATCTTTGCAGCAAAGTGACCACCACAAGAACCCTCATGATTCTCCTCTAAAATTTTGTAAATTTCCTCTTTCCAAGGCACTTTTCTCATCACAAGATCAGCCCCCTTCATATATAAGGCATCACCAAGTAGCACATACCTTTTGGCACGACGTAGGAAGGCATACTTTTTTGACTTATCCAACTCTCATGGAAGCATACCTATTTGTAGAAACTCTTCCTCCCTCTCTAAATATTCCCTTCCCAAATAAAGAGGAGAATCAGCCCTTATTACATACAATTGGCCAATTGAAGCTTGTGCTGCACCATGTGCTTCTTCATTTTGAGACCTGTCCACATGCCTTAAACTCCAAGCTTCAAAATGCTTAAGCAGATTCTTCACTTGAAAACACATATTTTTCAGCCTTGGATTCTTACTTTTCCACACCCCAAGTACTTGCTTAACCACCAAAAGAGCATCACCTCTTACCCTCACACGACGGATGCCAAGCTCAAGGCAAAGGTTGAGACCTTTCTCCAAAGTAGCATACTCAGCTTCATTGTTGCTTTGTGCTGTAAGCTTCAAGCTCCTTTTAGTTATCAAAGCACCTTGAGGATCATAAACTACCACACCTCCTGAAGCTTCACCATGCGCTTTCCTGTAAGAGCCATAAAAAAAAAGAAAGATAGGCATTGTCTATGTCAGGAGCTTCCATGTGTTGCTTCTTCACTGCATCCTCCTTAAGAAGAAGAGGGATTTCCTT
>NZ_QFRV01000003.1:0-135815 GCF_004136805.1 Enterobacter cloacae complex sp. GF14B | reverse complement strand
CGGCGCGCAGCCAGCCGCTGTCGGCAGCCTGGCTGAGGGGCAGCCATAGCCAAAGCAGGCAGACCAGCAGTCGCCTGAATACAGTAAACATAAATTATCTCCGTAAATGATGAATTAACCTGAAGTAACAGGCGAAGACTCATTCACGGAAGACGCATAATCGCAGATGCACCCTTAACCGGGGCGGGGAGATAACGCGGGGAGGCCACTGCCGTTCGCGGCGCGGCGGGCTGGCTGCCAGCAACGCCAGCAGCAGGGTGACGGCAATCAGGGCGCCTTCAAACAAAACAGGCGGGACCGACATCAGCGACTTGGCGCTAAGCTCACACGGGGTTACCGGTGCGTCGGTACTCTCCTGCCCCTGCTGGACAGACTGGCTCGTGGCGGTGACGTTCATGACAAGCGCGTGCATCCCGGCCATCCGCTGGGCGGTGCATATCAGCACCACCAGGCAGGCCAGGGCTACAAGCAGGATAGCGTTGCGTTGTCGCTTGATCATGTTCGCCTCAAATATTCAGGACGCCTATATTATCGGGCGAACATATTTTGGCAACGCAAAAGCTGTAAAGAAGTGTCTGGAAGATAAGCGGTTTGCCCTCTCCGCTTGCAGAGTGGGCGAGCCATTACAGCGTTTCGCCGTTGCTGGCAATGACGGTTTTATACCACTCAAAGCTCTTCTTACGGGAGCGGGACATGTCACCGGTACCGTCGTCGTGCTTGTTGACGTAGATAAAGCCGTAGCGCTTGCTGTACTGGCCGGTGGTGAAGGAGACGCAGTCAATGCAGCCCCACGGGGTATAGCCCATCAGATCCACGCCGTCCCAGGTCACGGCCTTCATCATCTCTTCCACGTGGGCGCGCAGGTAGTCGATGCGGTAGTCATCGTTGATGCTGCCGTCCTCTTCCACTTTGTCGTAGGCGCCGAAACCATTTTCGACGATAAACAGCGGCTTCTGATAACGTTCGTACAGTTCACAAAGCGAATAGCGCAGGCCTACCGGATCAATCTGCCAGCCCCAGTCGGACGCCTTGACGTGCGGGTTCGGCACGCTGCCCTCGAAGCCGGAAATGGCGTCACCGGTGCCGCCTTCCGCTTTGACCGCGTTGGTCATGTAGTAGCTGAAACCTAAGTAGTCGCAGGTGCCCTCACGCAGGATCTGCTCGTCG
This sequence comes from Enterobacter cloacae complex sp. GF14B, assembly GCF_004136805.1. Classification (NCBI taxonomy): domain Bacteria; kingdom Pseudomonadati; phylum Pseudomonadota; class Gammaproteobacteria; order Enterobacterales; family Enterobacteriaceae; genus Enterobacter; species Enterobacter cloacae complex sp. GF14B. The sequence goes on along the minus strand of NZ_QFRV01000003.1, from coordinate 134,648 downwards.
CCCGCTTCCATCCTGATGGAGAACCCACGGCGCTCCCACTCGTTCAGTACGTAAGACGGGTAGTAGCCGCGCAGCTGCACGTCGGTAAAGACGTAGCGCTCGCGCATGGATTCCTGAGCAAACATGACGTCCTCTGGCTTGCAGGAGTAAGGATAGAGCGCCACCATCGCCAGCATGCAGCCGACTTTCATCTCCGGGTTAATACGGCGTGCGGCTTTCACCGCCAGCGCGCTGGCCACGAACTGGTGGTGCAGCACCTGGTACATGGTCTCTTCCGGGTTGTCGTGCTCGGTATAGACCACGCCAGAGCAGCAGTAGCCGAACAGCGGCGCACGCCAGTTGCGCTGGTTGTTGATTTCGTTGAAGGTCATCCAGTATTTGACCTTATTTTTGTAGCGCTCAAATACCACTTCCGAGAAGCGCACAAAGAAATCGACCACTTTACGGTTGGTCCATCCGCCATATTCCTGAACGAGATGCAGCGGCATTTCAAAGTGGGAGAGGGTGATCACCGGCTCGATGTTGTACTTCAGCAGTTCATCGAACATGTCGTCGTAAAACTTCAGCCCCTCTTCGTTTGGCTGAGTTTCGTCGCCTTTCGGGAAGATGCGCGTCCAGGCGATGGAGGTACGGAAACATTTGAAGCCCATCTCGGCAAACAGCTTAATGTCTTCTTTGTAATGGCCATAGAAGTCGACGGCTTCGTGGTTCGGGTAATATTTGCCTTCAATCACTTCCTGCGTGATTTCACGCGGAACGCCGTGTGCGCCGCCGGTGAGCACGTCGCAGATGCTTGGCCCTTTGCCGCCTTTGTTCCAGCCGCCTTCAACCTGGTGCGCCGCCACCGCGCCGCCCCATAAAAAATCTTTCGGTAAGGTGAGTTTTTTCATCTTTGCTATTCTCAATTCAGGACTTATTGATTTCGAGTCTAGCAAAGCGGAATTAAATGTCACGATATAACAATTTGTGGAAATTGTAATTTGTCACATCAAAAAAACAGGATGTTTTATTCTGTTAATTTCTTCGCCAGTTTTCGGCCTAATGATTCCAGAATATAGATGACGGGAATTTGCGTGGTGATATCGTAAACGCCGCCAATACGCGTTTGCGGGACATGCCAGGAGAGGTTAAAGTCCGCCAGCTTTGCGAGACGAGAATGTTCATGGCTGGTGACGGAGAGCACCTTGCAGTGGTGCAGGCTGAACTGGCTGGCGAAGCGCAGGATCTCCTCGGTTTCGCCGGAGACGGAGAGTACAATGGCCAGCGCATTTTTAGCCATGTCGTTAGTGACCGGGAAATAAGGATCGTCGATATGGTTACTGAATTTGCCGATATTTGAAAAGAAACGTGCGCCATATTTTGCCAGCGATCCGGAGGTGCCCGCACCGACAAAAATAATTCGTTCAGATGATAAAATAATATCGACGGCTTTATCTAATAGCGCATCAAACTCTTCGTTATTTACGCTTTTAAAGAAGCTGATAATTTCACTGGCACCAAAATTGGCCTGCTGCGGCTCGTTCTGCTCCAGATAGAGTTTAAAGCGCACCCGAAATTCCGAGTAACCATCGCAGTTGAGCTTGCGGCAGAAGCGCAGGATAGTGGTAGTGGAAACGCCCACCGCATCCGCCAGCTCGCGGATGGTCATGTACATCACTTTATCGCGGTTCTTAATGACATAGTTGTAGACCATCATTTCCAGATTGTTGAGGCTGGCAATGGCGGAATGGCTGAACATACTCACAATGGCTAAACTCGCTGTCGGACACTATTCCTGAAGCATACCATGATGACGAAGGGCGGGAGACGGATTTATCTCCTTGATTACTCAGGTGTTAATAAAATCATTTACACCTGTGCGGTGGATTGCTTTTGCATTGTACTGATTTATAAGGATAAATCTTGATTATGGATTTATTTTAGCTAACAGGTGTTCACTGGAATCATTCTCAGTTAGCATAGACTGGCGATGAATAATCATCTTTTGTTTTCCCGGAGTTAAGTATGGTGAGCAGACCATTAATCGCACAGGGATATTCGCTGGCTGAGGAAGTAGCCAACAGTATAAGCCATGGCATTGGCCTGGTTTTTGGGATTGTCGGCTTAGTGTTATTGCTGGTACAGGCAGTGGATACCAACGCCAGCGCGATGGCCATTACCAGCTACAGCCTGTATGGCGGGAGTATGATCCTGCTTTTCCTTGCCTCAACGCTGTATCACGCGATTCCGCATCAACGGGCGAAGATATGGCTCAAGAAATTTGACCACTGCGCTATCTATCTTCTTATTGCGGGTACCTATACGCCGTTTTTGCTGGTGGGGCTCAACTCACCGCTGTCGCGTGGCCTGATGATTGTGATCTGGAGCCTGGCGCTGCTGGGGATCCTGTTTAAGCTGACCATTGCGCACCGGTTTAAAGTGTTGTCGCTGGTTACCTATCTGACAATGGGCTGGCTGTCGCTGATTGTGGTGTATCAGTTAGCCATTAAGCTGGCGGTGGGGGGCGTGACGCTTCTGGCGGTGGGCGGTGTGGTCTACTCGCTGGGCGTGATTTTCTACGTCTGCAAGCGTATTCCGTACAACCATGCCATCTGGCACGGCTTTGTGCTGGGCGGCAGCGTGTGCCACTTCCTGGCAATTTATCTGTATGTTGGGCAGGTGTAGTTTTTTTGTAAGGTGCGGTCTGATGCCCTCACCCCGACCCTCTCCCACAGGGAGAGGGTGAATATCAACACCGGGCGATACAGCATCAATCTTCCAGTGAATACGGCAGCGGCTCAATGCTGAGCGTGTTTGCATCATCACGCACGCGGAACACGCTGTCGGGCTCCATATCATTATTCATGACAACCTGCACCAGCAGGCGGCCATCATCGAGCTGGACGGCGGCTAACACGGTGCCGGTACGGCGCCAGTTTTCGCCCATCTTCATCTCAAGATCTTCACCCGCTTCCGGCACACGGCTGGCGTGACCAGCCAGCGTCCACAGGGCGCGTTTGTTCGCGCCGCGGAATTTCGCACGCGCCACCATTTCCTGACCGGTGTAGCAGCCCTTCTTAAAGCTGATACCACCCAGCGCCTGGATGTTTGTCGCCTGCGGGATAAACTGCGCGCTGTTTGCCGCGTCAATGACCGGCAGGCCCGCTTCGATGTTCAGCGCCAGCCACTGCTGGCTGTTGTTGAGCTGTGCTTCACCGCGCAGGGCGTCAGTGACGCGTTCCGCCGTTGCTTCGTCGGTTACCAGCAGGAAGCGCTCCGCCGGGTGTTCGAACCACAGAATGGAGGTCGCTCCCTCGCTGACCAGCTGTTTTTCAGCATCCGGTAGCTCGGCAAACAGGTTTTTCAGCGCTGCACGCGCCTGGAAACCCGCGACCCCCAGCAGAACGTGTTCATCGTCCGGGGCGATGGTGACTTTAGAAAAGACCGCGTATTTTTTTAGCTCTTTAAGCTGGGCGTCACGCAGGCTGCGGCGCTCAATAAAGGCGAATCCGTCCTGACGGCGGAACAGACGCAGGTTGCTCCACATTTTGCCTTTTGGATCGCAATGCGCGGCCAGCAGATGCTGGTGCTCAGTCAACTGCGCCACGTCCGCCGTGACCTGGCCTTGCAGGTATTTTTCGCTGTCCGCACCGGTCAGTGTCGCCAGTGCCCAGTCATCAAGAGTAATCAGCGTCAGCGGCAGACGCGCAGAGGCGGCGGGCTGGCGAGGAGAAAATGGTGTAAATGCCATAGTGATGTCCTGAATTGCTTAACGCTTTGATAATACCTAATGGTAAAAGAGACTGTATTCAATGCAAGCGCTTTCAGCAGGCCATTCGTGCCATTACGCGGTTATGCGTGGCGCTACGCAAAATAGTGTAATCCGCTGTCTTTATAAGGATTATTCAGGAAGCCTGCTCGAGGTTCGCAATATTCCAGTAAAGAAACGGTCAAAAACACGTTACACTAGCAGGTGTTCCCGGAGAGCAATAATGAATACCAAACGGGATACCGACTGTGCCAAACGTAATGCAGGAAACAGAACATGGATATTAACAACAAGGCCCGTATTCACTGGGCGTGCCGTCGCGGCATGCGTGAACTTGATATCTCCATCATGCCTTTCTTCGAGTATGAGTACGACAGCTTAAGCGATGACGATAAGCGCCTGTTTGTCCGTCTGCTTGAGTCTGACGATCCGGATTTATTCAACTGGCTGATGAATCACGGCAAGCCCGCCGACACCGAGTTGCAACGGATGGTGCAATTAATTCAAACACGGAATCAGGAACGTGGTCCTGTGGCAATCTGATCTTCGCGTCTCGTGGCGCTCACAGTGGATGTCCTTACTGCTCCACGGTCTGGTCGCGGCAATGGTGTTATTGGTGCCGTGGCCGCTAAGCTATACCCCTCTGTGGCTGCTTTTGCTGTCGTTTGTGGTGTTTGATAGCGTGCGCAGCCAGCGTCGAATCAACGCCCGTCAGGGTGAAATTAAGCTGCTGATGGATTCTCGCCTGCGCTGGCAGGGAAAAGAGTGGGAAATGATAGGGACGCCGTGGATGCTCAACACCGGGATGATGCTACGGCTGCGTCGGGTCGAGGATAACCGTCGCCAGCACCTGTGGCTGGCCGCAGACAGTATGGATCCCGCGGAGTGGCGGGATCTGCGCCGGCTAATCGTGCAACAGCCAACGCAGGAATAAATCAGCTAAACTGCTCGGCCATCTCACCCAGAATTTGTTCGCACCAGGTCTGGAGGCGCTCGTCGCTGAGATCGTACTGGTTGGTTTCATCCAGCGCGAGCCCGACAAACAGCTGGCCGTCGGCAATGACGGGTTTTGGGCTGGTGAACTCATAGCCTTCCGTAGGCCAGTAGCCGATAAACGTCGCGCCCTTTGGCGCCAGTTTGTCATGCAGCATGCCGAGCGCGTCGAGGAACCACTCCCCGTAGCCCAGCTGGTCGCCCATGCCGTACATCGCAATGATTTTGCCTTCAAAATTGACCGAATCGAGCTGATCCCAGATGGCTTCCCAGTCTTCCTGAATCTCACCAAAGTCCCAGGTAGGGATACCCAGAATCAGCACATCGTACTGCTCCATCAAGGCAACCGCGTCATCTTTCAGGTTATGCAACGTCACCAGTTCCGGGCCAATGATGTCACGAATTTTCTCCGCCGCCATTTCGGTGTAGCAGGTGCTGGAACCATAGAACAGACCAATATTCATCGCGTAACTATCTCAATTCTTGCTATGACTTTGCGCGTAGTGTACCAGAAACCGATGGCAATCAGGCATAATGGCCAGATTGCAGAACCAAAGGGGCTGATGTGGAAAAGGATCTCGCACTCATCGAACAGTTTCTCGACGCGCTGTGGCTGGAGAAAAACCTCGCTGAAAATACGCTCAGCGCCTATCGTCGGGATCTCACGCTGCTGGTCGAGTGGCTGGCGCATCGGGGGCTGACGCTTGAAAGCGCGCAAAGCGATGACCTGCAAGGGTTGCTGGCTGAGCGGATGGAAGGGGGGTACAAAGCCACCAGCTCCGCGCGTCTGCTGAGCGCCATGCGCCGCCTGTTCCAGCACCTGTACCGCGAGAAGATCCGCGCGGATGACCCCAGCGCACTGCTGGCATCGCCTAAACTGCCTCAGCGGCTGCCAAAAGATCTCAGCGAAGCACAAGTTGAGAGATTATTACAGTCGCCCGCAGTTGACCTTCCGCTGGAGTTACGCGATAAAGCCATGCTTGAACTATTGTATGCCACGGGCTTGCGCGTTTCCGAGCTGGTGGGCCTGACGATGAGCGATATCAGCCTGCGTCAGGGCGTGGTGCGCGTTATCGGTAAAGGGAACAAAGAAAGGCTGGTGCCGCTGGGTGAAGAGGCGGTCTACTGGCTGGAGACGTATCTGGAACACGGGCGTCCGTGGCTGCTGAACGGCGTCTCCATAGATGTATTGTTCCCGAGCCAGCGCGCGCAGCAGATGACGCGACAAACGTTCTGGCATCGCATTAAACATTACGCCACACTGGCGGGTATTGACAGTGAGAAGCTGTCGCCGCACGTTTTGCGTCACGCCTTCGCGACGCATCTGTTAAACCACGGCGCTGATTTACGCGTGGTGCAGATGTTGCTTGGACACAGCGATCTTTCAACGACGCAAATATACACCCATGTCGCGACGGAACGCCTGCGGCAGCTACACCAACAGCACCACCCTCGCGCGTGAGTGCCGACGAATTGTTACAGGAACATATATGAAAAAGTCTTTAGCGCTGTTCACCCTGCTGGCAGCTTCGGTTTCCGGTTTTGCCCATGCGGATGATGCCGCCATTAAACAGTCTCTGACGAAACTCGGCGTCGCCAGCAGCGAGATCCAGCCAGCGCCGGTGGCTGGCATGAAAACGGTGCTGACCAACAGCGGCGTGCTGTACGTGACCGAAGACGGTAAGCACATCATTCAGGGACCCATGTACGACGTGAGCGGCGCGCAGCCGGTGAACGTCACCAACCAGCTGCTGATGAAAAACCTGAACGCGCTCGAAAAAGAGATGATTGTCTACAAAGCGGCGCAGGAAAAGCACGTTATTACCGTCTTCACCGACATCACCTGCGGCTACTGCCACAAGCTGCATGAAGAGATGAAAGACTACAACGCGCTGGGCATTACCGTGCGTTACCTGGCTTTCCCACGTGCTGGCGTGCAGACCCAGCCTGAGCAGGATATGAAAGCGATCTGGTGTGCGAAAGACCGCAACAAGGCCTTTGATGACGCGATGAACGGCAAAGGCGTGAAGCCCGCGTCCTGCGATATCGACATCGCTAACCATTACGCGCTGGGCGTACAGTTTGGCGTGAGCGGTACGCCAGCCATTGTGCTGAGTAACGGCTATGTGGTGCCGGGCTACCAGGGGCCAAAAGAGATGAAAGCGTTCCTCGACGAGCACCAGAAACAGATGGGTGGTAAATAATTCGCGTGAAAGCCCCGATAAAACTGCGCCGCCGCGATGCGGGTGAAACCGCGGATTTACCAGACACGCTTCCGCTGCTGCTAAAGCGGCTGTACGCCAGCCGTGGCGTGCGTACGGCAAGCGATCTTGAGCGCAGCGTCAAAGGCATGCTGCCCTGGCAAGCGCTGAGTGGCATCGAACAAGCGACTGAAATGCTCTACAACGCGTTCCGGGAAGGCACGCGGATTGTCGTGGTGGGCGATTTCGATGCCGACGGCGCAACCAGTACCGCGCTGAGCGTACTCAGCCTGCGTGCGCTGGGCTGCGATAACGTGGCTTACCTGGTGCCGAACCGGTTTGAAGACGGCTACGGCCTCAGCCCGGAAGTGGTCGATCAGGCCCATGCCCGTGGCGCACAGATGATCATGACCGTGGATAACGGGATCTCTTCTCATGCGGGGGTCGATCATGCCCATGCGCTGGGGATCCCGGTACTGGTCACCGATCACCACCTGCCAGGCGAAACTCTGCCTGCCGCCGAAGCCATCATTAACCCGAACCTGCGCGACTGCGATTTCCCGTCGAAATCGCTGGCCGGAGTAGGGGTGGCGTTTTATCTGATGCTGGCGTTACGCACGTTGCTGCGTGATAAGGGCTGGTTCGAATCGCGCGGGATTGCCGTGCCGAACCTCGCGGAGTATCTCGATCTGGTGGCGCTGGGAACCGTGGCGGACGTGGTGCCGCTCGATACCAATAACCGTATTCTCACCTGGCAGGGCTTAAGCCGCATTCGGGCAGGTAAATGCCGTCCGGGGATTAAGGCGCTGCTGGAAATTGCCAACCGCGATCCGCTGAAGCTCGCGGCAAGCGATTTAGGCTTTGCCCTCGGCCCGCGCCTGAACGCGGCGGGGCGGCTGGACGATATGTCGGTTGGCGTCGCGCTGCTGCTGTGTGACAACATCGGCGAAGCGCGCGTGCTGGCCAGTGAGCTGGACGCACTCAACCAGACCCGTAAAGAGATTGAGCAGGGGATGCAGGCCGAAGCACTGACCCTGTGCGAAAAGCTGGAGCGCAGCGGTGACACCCTGCCGGGCGGGCTGGCGATGTATCACCCCGAATGGCACCAGGGCGTGGTGGGCATTCTGGCGTCGCGTATTAAAGAGCGTTTCCACCGCCCGGTGATCGCGTTCGCCCCCGCCGGGGACGGCACGCTGAAAGGCTCCGGTCGTTCCATTCAGGGGCTGCATATGCGCGATGCGCTGGAGCGTCTGGATACGCTGCATCCGAACCTGATGATTAAGTTCGGCGGTCACGCGATGGCGGCAGGCCTGTCGCTGGAAGAGGCGAAGTTCGACGAGTTCCAGCGTCTGTTTGGCGAACTGGTCACCGAGTGGATCGATCCGGCTCTGTTGCAGGGTGAAGTGGTTTCTGACGGTGAGCTTTCACCGGCTGAAATGACCATGGAGGTGGCGCAGATGCTGCGCGATGCCGGCCCGTGGGGGCAGATGTTCCCGGAGCCGCTTTTCGACGGACGTTTTCGTTTGCTGCAACAGCGCATCGTGGGCGAACGCCATCTCAAAGTGATGGTGGAACCGGTCGGCGGCGGACCGCTGCTCGACGGCATCGCCTTTAACGTTGATACCTCCATCTGGCCGGACAACGGCGTGCGCGAGGTTGAGCTGGCCTATAAGCTGGATATTAACGAGTTCCGCGGTAACCGCTCCCTTCAGATCATCATCGACAATATCTGGCCAATTTAGCGTCAGTAATCTCTATAAAAAAGGGCGTGGATTCGGTACAATCCCGCTCTTATCACCGCATTTTGACAAGCTCATAAAAGAAAACAGACCATGTTTGAAATTAATCCGGTAAAAAACCGCATTCAGGACCTCACGGAGCGCTCTGACGTTCTTAGGGGGTATCTTTGACTACGATGCCAAGAAAGAGCGTCTCGAAGAAGTAAACGCCGAGCTGGAACAGCCGGACGTCTGGAACGAACCTGAACGCGCGCAGGCGCTGGGTAAAGAGCGTTCTTCCCTCGAAGCCATCGTAGATACGCTGGATCAAATGGCGCAGGGTCTGGAAGATGTTTCTGGGCTGCTGGAGCTGGCTGTCGAAGCCGACGACGAAGAAACCTTTAACGAAGCCGTGGCAGAGCTCGACGTGCTGGAAGAGAAGCTGGCGCAGCTGGAATTCCGTCGCATGTTCTCCGGCGAATACGATAGCGCTGACTGCTATCTCGATATTCAGGCAGGTTCTGGCGGTACCGAAGCACAGGACTGGGCGAGCATGCTGATGCGCATGTACCTGCGCTGGGCGGAAGCGCGCGGTTTCAAAACCGAGATTATCGAAGAATCCGAAGGTGAAGTGGCGGGTATCAAATCCGTCACTATCAAGATTATTGGCGATTACGCCTACGGCTGGCTACGTACTGAAACCGGCGTTCACCGCCTGGTGCGTAAGAGCCCGTTCGATTCCGGCGGCCGTCGTCACACCTCCTTCAGCTCCGCGTTTGTCTACCCGGAAGTGGATGAAGATATCGATATCGACATCAACCCGGCGGACCTGCGTATCGACGTTTACCGCGCATCCGGCGCGGGTGGTCAGCACGTTAACCGTACGGAATCTGCGGTGCGTATTACCCACATTCCAACCGGGCTGGTAACACAGTGCCAGAACGACCGTTCCCAGCATAAGAACAAAGACCAGGCCATGAAGCAGATGAAAGCGAAGCTTTATGAGCTGGAGATGCAGAAGAAAAATGCTGAGAAGCAGGCGATGGAAGACAACAAGTCCGATATCGGCTGGGGCAGCCAGATCCGTTCTTACGTCCTTGATGACTCCCGCATCAAAGACCTGCGCACCGGGGTTGAAACCCGTAACACGCAGGCGGTGCTGGACGGCAGCCTGGACCAATTTATCGAAGCAAGTTTGAAAGCAGGGTTATGAGGAACCAACATGTCTGAACAACAAGCACAGGGCGCTGACGCGGTAGTCGATCTTAACAACGAACTGAAAACCCGCCGCGAGAAGCTGGCAGCGCTGCGCGAGCAGGGCGTGCCGTTCCCGAACGATTTTCGTCGTGACCACACCTCAGACCAACTGCACGCAGACTTCGACGGTAAAGAGAACGAAGAGCTGGAAGCGCTGAACGTTGAAGTGTCCGTGGCGGGCCGCATGATGACCCGTCGTATCATGGGTAAAGCGTCCTTCGTGACCTTACAGGACGTTGGCGGCCGCATTCAGCTGTACGTCTCTCGTGACGACCTGCCGGAAGGCATCTACAACGAGCAGTTCAAGAAGTGGGACCTGGGCGACATCCTGGGCGCTAAAGGTAAACTGTTCAAAACCAAGACCGGTGAACTGTCTATCCACTGCACCGAGCTGCGTCTTCTGACCAAAGCCCTGCGCCCGCTGCCGGACAAGTTCCACGGTTTGCAGGATCAGGAAGCGCGCTATCGTCAGCGTTACCTGGATCTCATCTCTAACGATGAATCCCGTAAGACCTTCAAAATTCGCTCCCAGATCATGGCCGGCATTCGCCAGTTCATGGTTAACCGCGACTTTATGGAAGTAGAAACCCCGATGATGCAGGTGATCCCAGGCGGAGCCTCCGCTCGTCCGTTCATCACCCATCACAACGCCCTGGACCTGGACATGTACCTGCGTATCGCGCCGGAACTGTACCTGAAGCGTCTGGTGGTCGGCGGTTTTGACCGCGTGTTTGAGATCAACCGTAACTTCCGTAACGAAGGTATCTCCGTACGTCATAACCCAGAGTTCACCATGATGGAACTCTATATGGCCTATGCGGATTACAAAGATCTGATCGAGCTGACCGAATCCCTGTTCCGCACCCTGGCGCAGGACATTCTGGGCACCACCCAGGTACCTTACGGTGAAGAGGTGTTCGACTTCGGCAAGCCGTTCGAAAAACTGACCATGCGCGAAGCGATCAAGAAATACCGTCCTGAAACCAATATGGCGGATCTGGATAACTTCGACTCTGCGAAAGCGATCGCTGAAAGCATCGGTATTAAGGTTGAGAAGAGCTGGGGTCTGGGCCGTATCGTGACCGAGATCTTCGAAGAAGTGGCCGAAGCGCACCTGATTCAGCCTACCTTCATCACCGAATACCCGGCGGAAGTGTCTCCGCTGGCGCGTCGTAATGACGAGAACCCGGAAATCACTGACCGCTTCGAATTCTTCATCGGGGGCCGCGAAATCGGTAACGGCTTTAGCGAGCTGAACGATGCAGAAGATCAGGCGCAGCGCTTCCAGGATCAGGTTAACGCGAAAGCGGCAGGCGATGACGAAGCGATGTTCTTCGACGAAGACTACGTGACCGCGCTGGAGCACGGCCTGCCGCCGACGGCTGGCCTGGGTATTGGTATCGACCGTATGGTGATGCTGTTCACCAACAGCCACACCATTCGCGACGTGATCCTGTTCCCGGCGATGCGTCCGGTGAAATAAGCCGTTAAGACGTAAAAAAAGCCCCGTGCGTTTATCGCCGGGGCTTTTTTATTGCGCCGCGAAGGCGCTGAGTTTTTCACGCGCAGTGTTCGCTTCTTGCACCATCCACGGGCTAAATGCCCACGGTGTGGCGTCCAGCGCGCGGAATAGCGCGTCCAGCTCCACCCACTGATACTCCATCACTTCATCGTCATTGATTGCGAGGGTATTCGTTACGCGGGCGGCATAGACCGGGCAGATTTCGTTTTCAACGATCCCTGACGGGTCGGCTTCACGGTAGCGGAACTCCGGGGCAATGGGGGTGATGTCTGTGATTTCGGCGCCGACTTCAAAGCGGCAGCGGCGGATAATCGCCTGCTCTGTCGCTTCGTCGGCCTGTGGATGACCGCAAACGGAGTTGGTCCATACGCCGGGCCAGGCTTTTTTACTTAAGGCGCGACGGGTGATCAGACATTCTCCGTTAGCGTTAAACAGCCATGAAGAGAAGGCCAGGTGTAGCGGGGTGTGTGACGTGTGCGCGGCGTACTTCTCCTGAGTGCCAATCACTTTTCCCTGGTCATTTACCAAAATAACGTGTTCTTGAATACTCATTGATGCTCCAGTGCCAAAATGCTTAATGGTTCAGCACCATCAGCGGAATTATTATACTGCATTCTTATGCGAACGGTTTGGCCCACAGAGCGGAAAAGGGCATGACCCGCATCAGTTTGGGCTGCTATCATAGTGCGCCATTCACGCTGACCGAGGAGCTGTTTTGTTTGCAGGAAGCCTGACGAGAAACCCGATCATTGCCGTTTTCTGCCTGACGCTGACGCTACTTGTAGCAGGATGCTCGGGGAGTAAATCTTCGGATATGGGCAGTTATTCCGGTGCAGTCTATACCGTTAAGCGCGGGGACACGCTCTACCGCATCTCACGCGCCACGGGAACCAGCGTGAAGGAGCTGGCGCGCCTGAATAATATTTCTCCACCGTATACTATTGAGGTAGGGCAGAAGCTCAAGGTTAACGGCGGTTCTTCCTCAGGGAAAAAGTCCTCAACGCGTAAAACAGCCAAAGTCACGCCATCCTATCAGGTGCCTAAATCATCCTGGCCGCCGGTCGGTCAGCGCTGCTGGATCTGGCCTGCAAGCGGAAAAGTGGTTGCGCCGTACTCGCTCTCGGAAGGTGGCAATAAAGGTATTGATATCGCTGCCGCACGCGGTACACCGGTTTACGCTTCAGGGGCCGGGAAGGTGGTCTATGTCGGTAACCAGCTTCGTGGATACGGTAACCTGATCATGATTAAGCATGGTGAGGACTACATTACGGCGTATGCGCATAACGACACGATGCTGGTCAATAACGGGCAGAACGTGAAGGCGGGGCAGAAGATTGCGACCATGGGCAGTACCGGGACGGATACGGTGAAGCTGCACTTCCAGATCCGCTATAAGGCCACAGCCATCGATCCGCAGCGTTATCTTCCGGCGCAGGGCAGTAAGCCGAAGTGCTAAGTGATTATTTAATCGCCACTTAGTGGGGTAAAGGCTTGTATGAAGAGGCGTAAGGTCTATAATGCCTTACGCACCTCAAAGCGGGCGTAGTTCAATGGTAGAACGAGAGCTTCCCAAGCTCTATACGAGGGTTCGATTCCCTTCGCCCGCTCCAGTCTCCTCATAAATTAACAAGTTATAATTTATCAGTTAGTTACTTTGCTCCGCTTTAGCAGGTACAACTAAAACTACCCAATGTTCTATGCCCGTATCTGGCGTCGCGTGACAGGGTCTGTAGTACAAGGAAACATATCATCCACGCTGGCGGTGGTTCCAGTTTCTTACCGCGACAGCACAACAACGAACTAAAAGCCGCATATCTGGCATAACTCCCGAAAACAGGTTTATGGTGATAACGTACCTACAAACGACATGTAGGATCTATCAGCGTTTCAGCCACGCTCCCGCAAGGGTACACGGTTATCCTGATAAGGTGTGATCCCTCTGACAGTCTGATGTTGTCGCCTAACGGCTCCACTTGTTGCTGTATCACCAACGGGGCTTTATGGCTTCTATTGTCTGAAATCTGATTCATTGGACAAACATCATGTGGATTGCTGTAAAGTTCATCAGTATGATTGCTTGCACAATCAGCGATTGGGAAAACACTTCTGGGAGATAAGGGACGAGACGATATGAAAGTGACTGATGAGGCTTTGTTACGTTCAGGGTTTACGCAGCCCGAATTGCAGAAGATAAAAAGCAACATTGAAAAATATGGAGGAACGCTTGGAGAGGCCATAAATGACCTCGCTAGGCGATTTGTTACCTTGGCGGGAGTGGTGGCTGTGTGTGCCTTAATCCTACTGCTACTTATCGTCTTCAGCTCACCTGATAGAGCAGTTGCATGGGGGCTGGCGATGATCTTTGGGGTTGCCATTATGTCCTTCGCGCAGCCGCCGGTAATTTCCTATAAATCCTGGCGTTACCGAAAAACTATCAAGGATTAACTGGTTCCATTTTCGGTTGTCAATAGATCGAAAATCACTTTTGCTTTAACACCATAACCGACAATCTTCATTGTTAGCTTAGGAGTGCTCATTGTGCTGACTTTGCGATAGTAATCGTGTGGAAGCCAGCGAAATAATCTCCAGGCTCCAGTTTTTCGAGCGAGTCCTACAATGCTGTACACACTGGCACCGAGAGTAACACCATTATAGAGAGCCAAGCCCGTGTTAGGATTAAATCCCATGAACTGGGCCGTATGCATCGCGGAGTCAGCAATGATACCTTGCGAGGGTTTATGTCCTTCTGGCTGATCAAAGTTGAGCACTTCTTTCGTTAATCCGTTCATTCCATCGGCAATCAGGACTGCCCCAGCCAGCATACCAATCGGCCCCATAGTGGATAACATCATAAAGCCACCAAAGAGAACCACGCCTGATAGCGCCACGTTTACGGCGGATATAACATAACCGACGATTTTATTATTTTCCTTAACAAACTCGACCTTCGCGTAAAGCTGTGCGGCTCTGGTTCTTAACAGGCGTTCTTGTTCGTGTAGATTATCTGTTTCAGCACGCAGATTTTTGATGCATGCAATGCATTCTTCATCGGTTTTAGCTCGTCGTGCTGTTTCAAATTCTTTATCTACAACCTGTTTTATCTCTTCGACAAACTTGATACGTGTAAGACCATCTTGCAAATAGAATGCTGACAGCCGGTTTGCTGTTTCGACGAGTTTCCGGGCCTCTAGATTCACCATGGTATCTGACCATGTTCTGTTCCAGCCCCTGTTAAGCAACGCAATATCCATTAAAGACTCCTTCCCAAAATGTGTCTGGTCATTTTAGGTGCAATAAGGTCGAAGACCATAGGAAATACTTTCACAACCCACCCCCGTGGGTGTCCCGTCTCTTTATCCTCCCAGTTTACTTCCTCCTGCTTAAAATATCCCCGGCTCTATTATAGATCCGCTGAGTGGAACGATTAACCGCCTAATAATTTCACTGGATCTGCATGAAATATTCTGGTGTTGCCACTGCGTCACACCGCTTTGCTTACGCTGCAATTTGCCTCGCTTTATTGCAACAGGCACAAAGCTCTCTTTTCGTAGTAAAAAGCCTTCTTTTGCTAAACAAGGAATCACCCATGGCATAACACGCTAAGTTGCACATTTCCTGTACCCTGGATACCCTGAGATTAATCCTAATAACTCAAGGGTGAGTATGGCTACCGGGAAGAGAAAGAACCAAAAGGAATCACCTGAAGTAGAGTTAGATCGCTTGCTGGATGAGCTTGAACTCACAGAGGAGCAACGGGAGTTTATCGAATCCATGCGGGAGGATAAGGGCGATCCCAGTAGTGAGTAACGCTTGCCTTCAGCCGAACGAATACGAATGGCCGCATAACGGCATTGTAAAGATCTTTTCTCCTCACGAGGGCTTTCCGTCAGCGTCGATGGCTCAGCGTACCGTGCCAGAAATTGTCCTGAAATGATGCGGTATTCAGACCGGATCGAACTACTATTCATTATGATTTATCAATGCATTATACCCTGACCATGTGCATGTAAAATCGCGGAGCCGGGAGAGTTGACGGCAATGTAAAAGAAATCATGAGGAAAGAAATATGGCTGCTACAAACGGTATGATTGATACTGATGACGCTGTAATTTTACTCATCGACCATCAGAGTGGCTTATTCAACACGGTACGTGATGTGCCTGTACCAGACCTTCGTAATTATGTGACAGCGATAGCCAAAGTTGCCACGCTTTTAAATATCCCGGTGATCACCACGGCCTCTGTTCCTGACGGTCCCAATGGCCCGCTCATCCCGGAAATTCACAAATATGCACCCCATGCCGTGTATGTTCCACGCACCGGGCAGATTAATACCTGGGATAATCCGGCGTTTGTGAAGGAAGTGGAAAAGACGGGCAGAAAGACCCTGATTATTGCCGGCACGCTCACCAGCGTCTGCATGGCGTTCCCTGCGGTTAGCGCTGTCCAGGAGGGGTATAAGGTTTACTGTGTTGTGGATGCCTCGGGGAACTGGTCCAAAATCGCGACCGATACCACCATCGCGCGCGTGGCTCAGGCGGGGGCGATCCCTACCGATACGTTTGCCATTGTCGCTGAATTAATGAGAACCTGGAACCGCGAGGAAGGTTCTCGCTTTGCTGAGATCCTGGCAGAGCATGTCTGTCCGGAATATAAGTGCCTGATTGAAAGTTTCGGCAAAGCTCAGGAAATTGCCATAACGGGCCCGGAAACCAATCTGGAGCATTATAAGTAAGTCCTAATAAACCTGTATAAAAGTTGCTGGATTTTATCGTCCTGTACCTGAGCGTATTACAGGTGCAGGACGTAGCGGCGTCGTATTCCGGACGTCGCTGAATTGTCAGAGATATTAAGAGGGGCTGAACCGCGCATAATTTAAAATTAAACCCTCTTTCTTTTTACGTAATCAATCGCCCCTGTTATATCTGTCGGCAAATTTTTTATTTCCCGGACCACAGATGAAAACACGACTCCTCCTGTGCGCTGGCGTATTAGCTGCCTCCAGTGCCCATGCCAGCGCCCTCTATTTTTATGAAGCCGGCACCGAAGATACCGCGCTTGCCGGAGCAGGGCAGGCGGCTCGTGCGCAGGATGCCTCTACAATTATGACCAACCCGGCTGGCATGACGCGCTTACCGGATCATATGGTCACCGGCGGGTTACAGGTTATGGATGGCTCCATCGACAACCAGCTGGATAACGATGCCCATCAAAGCCCCGGCGATGTGATGAAAACCATCCCGAATGCCAGCGCCTTTTATAGCCAGAAGATAAACGATGATCTTTATGCCGGGATCGGGCTTTACGGTAATTACGGCCTGGGGATCGACTACGGCAGCTGGGCGGGCGACAGGCTGATTAAAAAGAGTACCATGGTAGCCATGACGCTCAGCCCCTCGCTGGCCTATAAGCTTAACGACCGTCTTTCGATTGGCGCGTCCGCCAACGTTAACTACGGTTACTTCTCGCTGACTCGCAGCGTTAACGATGATGACTACCAGCGACGCGATGAAGACCTGGCCATGAGCTATCGGCTTGGGCTGCTGATGCAGCTAACTGACCAGACCCGAGCCGGTATTACCTGGAACAGCGAAACGGACTTCAGCTTCAATATTGACGGCAACGCGCGTCTACAGAACGGCACCTACGACCTGCCGTTGTCGGCACAGATCAGCGCGCCGCAGCAAATCATGCTCAGTCTGGTGCATGATATTAACCCGCGGTGGTCGGTTATGGGCGATCTCGGCTGGCAGGACTGGAGCCAGTTCGGCGCGCCGCAAATCGTCGTCGGGGACCAGCAGCTGAACAACGTCAGCCGCCTGAAGGACACGTGGCACGGTGCGGTGGGCGTGCAGTATCGTCCAACGCCTCAGTGGCGACTGAATGCCGGTGTGGCGTTCGACAGCTCGCCGTATGAAAGCCAGAGCGATGTGGCCTTAACCTTACCTACCGGCGATGAGTGGCGATTTGGCACGGGGGCCCAGTATCAGATCACCCCGGCCAGCAATATTGGTATTGCCGTGTCGTATCTTCATATGCAGTCGTCGCATGTGAAATCGCCGGTGGCGTTTGCCGGAAGTTACGACCATCCTTATCTTTGGTTTGCCAGCGTCAACTACAGCTATCAGTTTTGATCGGCTAACCGCTTAAAATATATGGTCTATAATGGCAGATATTGAATGTCAGAAGGTTGTACCATGCATATTTTACCGCCTGTTCGACCCGAAAAATCCATCGAACGACTGACCGCCATCCTTGAGCCGATAGCGGAGAAAGTGCACGTTGTTCCGCGTAAGCGACTCACCTGGTTACGGAAGGGGAAACAGCAGATGTACCTCTTTCTGGAAGGGGAGTTATCCCTGCTGCGGGCTTCGGATGGACTGGTGGTAGTGACCGTTTACGAGCCGCATTTGTTTGGTATTGCAGAGATGATCCAGCCTACGCAGGGGCATCTTCTCCGTGCGGAAAGGGAGTCGACTATTTTACGTCTCGATGCGGACAAGGCGGCTGAGTTGTTTCGCGCCGAGGGCGTCTGGGAGGATGTCGCCGCGCTGCTTTCATACCATACGGCCTATTTAATATTTCGTGATGCACAGGTACTCCAGCAGCGTACCTATTCCGTTATTCGTAACCACCTTCAGGAAATGATTTTGCTTCCGGAAGAGACGCGTCTGCGTACCACGATTCTGGAATATATTCAGGATCGTACGCTGCTCTCTCGCAGCAGTATACTCAATGTATTATCCGCCCTTAAGCAGGGCGAATATATTTCCTTTAAGCGCGGTGGATATCTGCTTGACGTCAGGCATTTACCCGAATCATTCTAGCGGAAGTTTAAAATTAAACAGAAATGGAATTAACGCTGCCGTTAATTTTCTATATCGTTTGCTTTCTCAGATTTAACTTTATCAAGTAAACGGTATTTTTATGAAAAAGACAGTTATCGCATTGATTATGGCTAATGTATTTACCGCCACTTCCGCCTTCGCCGCTGCGGATGCGGGCACCTGGTATAGCGGGGCGAAATTCGGCTGGTCTCACTATTTTGATACCAATATGGGTTCAAAAGCGTTTGAGAACACGCATTCCGATCACTTCGATTTTGACCATGATAATGTCGGCGGGGGTGTTTATACGGGTTATCAGATTACCCCATGGCTTGCGGTAGAAGGTGGTTATGATTATTTAGGCAACATGCAGATTAAAGGCCAGCATGGCGCAGGGGCGCAAATGAAAACTCAGGGCCTGCAACTGTCTCTGAAGGCCAGTTATGCCCTGACCAATGACTGGGATATTTACGGCCGTGCCGGCGCAATGGGCTATCGCGCTGAATCCGATGTAAGTGGTCACAATCGTTTTGAAACCGGTGTGCGCCCGCTTGCTGCCGTGGGTACTGAATACGCCTTCAATAAAAACTGGGCGGGCCGCCTGGAGTATCAGTGGGTAAGCAACGTGGGCAATGTTAACCAGATCGGCGTGAGCAGCGACCTGAGTTCCGTCACCGCAGGGCTTAGCTATCGCTTTGGTCAGTACGACTGATGCCCGTGATATGCCCATTAATAAAAACCCGGCTGCTTAAGTTGCCGGGTTTTTTGTTTTCAGCTGGTGAATAACGGTTCAAGAACGATATGAATATTTTGCAGACCCGTGACATTATTATCTTTCAGATATTGCTGATTAACCATATCTAACTGTTCCAGCTTGGTCAGCGAGGCATAGACGCGTTGAACGGCACTGTCCGCAACAAAAATTTCTTTTGCGGTGGTGTCCTGTAGATACTGTGATTTTACGCTGCGCGTTAGGGTCTCGATCTGCTGTTTATTTTCCTGATAAAGAGACGCGATATGCGATATCTGTACCTGCGGCGATTTTTCCCCCGGCAACACCAGTGGAATTTGCAGATGATTGATTTTTTCAACATTGTCTGGTTGGGGAGAACTACAGGCTGTTAATGTGCTGAGGGTTAATACAGCGAAAAAGAACGGCAGGCTCTTCATCGAATCACTCCGGGGAAATAACTGGACTCAGCATTATCCCTGAAGGCCGCAGCGAAGAAAGAATTAACTTATTTATTTATAAACGTTAATTTCATAGGTTAAAGATAAGCCTGGTGATAGCCTCCTTTCCCCCCATGTACCGCCAGCGTGAATATAACTCCTCGAGGAAGTATGAAATTTAAAACTCTCGTTAGTGCGATGGCCGTTGCTGGTCTGCTATTAGTTTCGTTGACCTCATTGCCTGTCCTGGCACAAAAGGAAGGGAAGGGAGCCACTGCCCATACGAAAGAGATGAATGATGCACTTTATGGTCAACTGCCCTTCTTTGATAAGACCGATTTCCGAAATGCGCACAAAGGCTTTATTGCCCCGCTGCCAGCCGCGGTGATTAAAGACGAAAAAGGCGCCGTTATCTGGAACCCCCAGAAATACGCTTTTATCAAAGAAGGGCAAAAAGCGCCGGATACCGTCAACCCGAGCCTGTGGCGTCAGGCGCAGCTGAATAATATTGGCGGTCTGTTTGAGGTCACGGAAGGCGTCTACCAGATCCGCAACCTCGATCTGTCGAATATGACGATTATAGAGGGCAAAGAGGGGATCACGGTTATCGATCCGCTGGTGTCTGCGGAAACGGCCAAAGCGGGCATGGATCTTTACGTTCAACATCGTGGCAAACACCCGGTTGTTGCCGTTATTTATACCCATAGTCATGTCGATCATTATGGCGGCGTGCGTGGCGTGGTCGATGAAGCGGGAGTGATGACCGGCAAAGTGAAAGTCTATGCTCCAGCAGGTTTTATGGAAGAGGCAGTATCGGAAAATATCATGGCCGGAAATGCCATGAGCCGCCGTGCCAGTTATATCTACGGAAACCTGTTAAAGGCCAATGTAAAAGGTCAGATAGGGGCAGGTCTGGGGACGACCACCTCAGCGGGGACGGTCACGCTTATCGCGCCCACTCACGCCATTACCAAAGACGGGCAGAAAGAGATCATCGACGGTCTCACCTATGATTTTATGCTGGCGCCGGGGTCGGAAGCGCCGTCTGAAATGCTCTGGTATGTGGAAGAGAAAAAGCTGATTGAAGCAGCAGAGAACGTCACTCACACCCTGCACAATACTTATTCGCTGCGCGGGGCGAAAATACACGATCCGCTGGCATGGTCAAAATACATCAATAACGCTCTCGATCGTTGGGGGGATAAAGCGGAAATTATTATCGCGCAGCACCACTGGCCCACATGGGGTAATAAGAAAGTGGTGAAGCTGATGAAAAGCCAGCGTGATATCTACCGCTATATCAACGACCAGACGCTCAGACTGGCGAATAAGGGGCTGACGAGGGATGAAATAGCCGCAAATTTCGCCCTGCCTTACGGACTGGCTAAATCCTGGGCAGGCCGTGGCTATTACGGCTCGGTAAGCAACAACGTCAAAGCCACCTATGTCTACTATCTTGGCTGGTTCGACGGCAATCCGGCGACGCTCGATGAACTGCCTCCGGTCGAGGCGGCGAAAAAGTATGTCGATTACATGGGCGGAGCCCGCGCGATCCTTGAAAAAGCTCGTGTCGATTATGCCCGGGGGAATTATCGCTGGGTGGCTCAGGTGGTCAGTAAAGTCGTTTATGCCGATCCGAATAATAAGGCAGCGCGCGAACTGGAAGCGGACGCGTTTGAACAGCTGGGATACCATGCGGAGTCAGGGCCGTGGCGTAACGCCTACCTCACCGGTGCGCAAGAGTTGCGTAACGGCGTGAAGATAAAGCCGACGCCCAAAACCGCCAGCCCGGATGCGGTCCGTGCCATGTCAACTGAGATGATTTTTGACTACCTCGGCGTTCACCTTAACGGCGTCAGAGCGGCGAATGCCAGAGGCATTTTTAACGTTGATTTAGGCCGCGAGGGCGGCAGGTATAAGCTGGAGCTGGAAAATGGCGTGCTGAACCATAGCGCCAACGCTCAGGCAGAAGATCCGGATGCAACCATTACGCTCAGCCGCGAAACGCTGAACAAAATCATCCTTAAGGAAACCACGCTGAAAAAGGCGCAACAGGCAGGAGAGGTGACGATCGTCGGCAATGCCGCGAAGGTGAACGAAATGCTGCGCTGCATGGAGAGCTTCAGCTTCTGGTTTCCTGTCGTCACCCCTTAAAAGTAAAAAAGGCTGCTTTCGCAGCCTTTTTCGTCAAATGACGCCGTCGCCGCCGTCTGAACACCAGACCTGCCCGGAGGTGTATGAACACTCATCCGAGGCCAGAGTGACATACAGCGGTGCGATCTCCACGGGCTGTCCCGGGCGTCCCAGAGGGGTACTCTCGCCAAAATGTTTCACTTTTTCCTGTGGCTGCCCACCGCTGGGCTGAAGCACGGTCCAGTAAGGTCCGGGCGCTACCGCGTTCACGCGGATCCCTTTCGGACCCAGCTGTTTCGCCAGCGCTTTGGTAAACACCGCGAGACAGGCTTTGGTCTGCGCATAGTCAAGCAGTACGGCGCTCGGTTTAACCGCCTGAACGGAGGAGGTGTTAATAATGGATGCAGGGGCTTTCATGTGGCGCAACGCCGCCTTTGTGATCCAGAAAGGCGCATAGACGTTGGTCTTAAAGGTCGCGTCAAAATCTTCCGTAGTCAGTTCTTCCAGCGACTCACGATACTGCTGGCGGCCTGCGTTATTCACCAGGATATCCAGCCCGCCCAGTTTTGAGACGGCCTGCTCCACCAGGTTCTGACAAAAAGTTTCGTCGCGAACATCGCCCGGAAGCGCGACGGCGTTCCGTCCTTCCGCTTTAATCAGGGCGATGACTTCCGCTGCGTCTTCTTCCTCTTCCGGCAAATAGTTAATGGCGACATCTGCCCCTTCGCGGGCATAGGCAATGGCTACCGCGCGTCCGATGCCGGAATCGCCCCCGGTAATTAGCGCCTTCTTACCGGCAAGACGTCCATGCCCTTTGTAGCTCTTCTCGCCGTGGTCGGGTACGGGTTCCATTTCTGAGGACAGGCCCGGCGGCGTCTGGGGTTGCTTCGGGAAAGGTGGCGTTGGGTAAGCGTTCGTACGTTGTTCATTATCACTCATAGCTAACTCCTTGTTAGGGGTGAGATTTGATGGATAGTTACAGCGTTAACGCTTCGCTGAATTATTTTTGCAAGTGGCTGACCCGGACTACGGGTGGGGATGATTTTTTATCGAGCGAGCCGCTAATACTGATCATGTTGTCAGGTTCCACGGTTCTGTCGTCAAATACGGCTTTCGGGATAATAACGTCGATTTTCCCGGTTTTATCCTGGAATACGTATTTATCGCCATTGCCATCAATAAGATTGCCGCGCAGTGAAATAGAGGCGCCATCATGCATCTCTTTCGCCTGAGTAATGGTCATAATGCGCGCATCATCGGTACCACGATAACCGCTGTCCAACGCATGCGGCGGTGGCGGCGCGTCACCCTTTTGTAACCCGCCGTTATTATCTGCCCAGGCAGTAGGGATAATTAATATTAACAAAGCTGAAATCACTGATAATTTCATCTGATATCCTTCATTTTGGATGTCTTGACTTATTAAGTATTGTTGCTATTTCTTTATGTGGCAAATGTGATAAGTCTTAAAAGCATTTTCACAGAGAAATCAAAAATTTCGGCAATTAAGCGAAACGGTGACGACTGCCATGGAACCAAAAAATGAAAAAGTGCCTGGGATAAAAGAGAGTTATCGTTTACTGACGTTTGAGTACGCATTTCGTCAGGTGGGTTTTATTGTGCTGTTAGCTATTATCGTGGCGGCAATTGCCGGGCTGTTTTCAAGCGGTGTGGTCAGCGACGTGGAGAAAACAAACGATGCAAAATCCCTGGCTCTGAGCTATGAGCGCTTCGGTCGCCGCCAGACCGAAGCGCGGATGGCGCTGACGTTTCCGGTGACGTCTGAGGGGAAATATACCCTCAGCCTGACCAGCGAAAGCAGCGACGCGTATGAGCCCGGCAGCGTCTGGCCACAACCGGACAGCATGTACAGCCGGGGGAATACCCTGTTTCTCGTCTACGATCGTTTACAACAGACCGATAAATTTACCGTTCTATTATTCATCACGCCGTCAAAAGCAGGGAAGTGGACAAACAGCATCCGCGTAAACAACGAGCCAGATATCCGTTTCTGGCAGTTTATTTACCCCTAGGAGTCGAATATGGACATGGTTTTTCGTGCCCTGGCAATTTACCTGTTTCTGGTCATTGTGTTTAAAGTTGCCGGGCGGCGCGCCCTGCTACAAATGACCAGTTTTGACCTTATTTTGCTCTTAATTATCAGTGAAGCGACACAGCAGGCGCTACTTGGCGAAGATTTTTCCATCACCGGTGCGATGATTACAATAACAACGCTGGTGGTGGTGGATATTATATTTGGCCTCCTGAAAAAATATTTTTCCACTGTTGAGAATATTCTTGATGGCACGCCGGTGATATTGGTGGAGAACGGTGTCCCCCTTGTCGATAAACTGAAAAAGGTCGATGTATCCTGTGATGATATATTGGTATCAGCCCGCCAGAATCACGGTATTACAGAATTGAAGGAGATAAAATACGCTATTCTTGAGCGTAATGGTCATATTTCTATTATTCCTGACGAAAATTAAGGGCAACGCGATGAGCAATCTTATTCACGACAGTAACAGCACCATTAGCGAGCTGACGAAAAAGCTCGCCACTCAGCTTACGGACAGAGGTTTGCGGTTAACTACCGCAGAGTCCTGTACCGGCGGCAATCTTGCGGTTGCGCTTTGTGCCGAAGAGAACACCGCGGAATTTTATGACGTTGGCATGGTGGTGTTCAGCGATGCGGCGAAGGAGAGGATCCTCGGCGTGCGGCACGAAACCATTGAGCGCTTCACCGCCGTCAGTGAACAAACGGTGACCGAGATGGCCGCTAAAATTCGCGAAATTGCCGAGGCGGATATTGGCCTTGCCATCAGCGGCTATGCGGGACCGGAAGGCGGAGACGATGGCACCGCAGCCGGTACGGTCTGCTTCGGCTGGAATATTCGCGGACAGACGGAAACCCGCACCGTGCTGTTTTCCGGTGAATGTCAGGATGTGGTGGATAAAGCGGTGCGTTATTCCCTGTCTGAACTGATCGAAATACTCTCCGGCTGGGATAACGTCTGAAACAAGGGGAAAGGCTATGGCTGTCATCGTTATTACCGGCGGTACGGCGGGCGTGGGGAAGGCCACGGCGCTGCACTTTGCCAAAGCGGGCTACGATGTGGGCATCATTGCCCGCGATGAGCAGAGCCTGCGCTCCACAGAAGAGGAGTTGTGCCGTTTCGGGATCAACGCCTGTGCCGTTCAGGCCGACGTGGCGGACAGCAAGGCGGTGACCGATGCTGCTAACGAGATTGAATACCGGCTTGGGGCCATCGATGTGTGGGTGAATAACGCCATGGGCGGGATGCTGGCGCCGTTTCGCACCATGTCGCCTGAGGAGTTTCGCCGCGTCACCGAGGTGACCTATCTGGGCTATGTTAACGGTACCCGCGCCGCGCTGGAGTTAATGACTCCTCGTGACCGGGGGACGATTATTCAGGTTGGCTCCGCGCTGGCCTACCGCTCCATTCCCTTGCAGTCAGCCTACTGTGGGGCGAAAGCCGCGATCCGCGGGTTTACTGACGCCGTGCGCACCGAGCTGATGCATGAAAACAGCCGGGTGCAGATCGCAATGGTACAGATGCCGGGCCTCAACACGCCGCAGTTCGAGTGGGCGAGGAATAAATTTTCCTGGGCGATGCGCCCGGTTCCTCCCGTGTTTCAGCCGGAAGTGGCTGCCAGCGCGATTTTCAAGGTAGCGCAAAAACCGGTGCGGGAGCTGTGGGTGGGCAGCAGCACCGTCCAGTCGATTGTCGGGCAATTTCTTTTTCCCGGCTTTCTGGATCGGCTGATGGTTAAA
Organism: Enterobacter cloacae complex sp. GF14B; assembly: GCF_004136805.1. Classification (NCBI taxonomy): domain Bacteria; kingdom Pseudomonadati; phylum Pseudomonadota; class Gammaproteobacteria; order Enterobacterales; family Enterobacteriaceae; genus Enterobacter; species Enterobacter cloacae complex sp. GF14B. Next base: position 109,283 of record NZ_QFRV01000003.1, on the reverse strand, counting down.
AAGGCCTGGGAAGGGCAGATGACCGATACGCTAAATGCGGATGACCGTCAGGACTATCTGGATCAGCCGGTTAACGATCTGCATAAAATCCACGGGCACTTCACCGACGAAGCAAAAGAGCGCGCCACCAGCGTTACCTCCGGCATGCCGGGGAAAGTGCTGCTCGGCTCCCTCGCCGTCACGGGTGCGATCGTGGCGCGTCTTCTGCTCTCGCGGAGACGATAATCAGCGCAGTGCGGTACGATCGGTCCAGAACCAGCGGTAGCCATAGCCGCTGAGGTTAAGCGCGACGGTTTTGCCGCACACCAGCGCGTCGTTGTAGCGTTTGTCCGCCAGGCAGGCGGTCCAGGTCGCATGCCGGATCCCTCTGGCAGTAAAATTAACGGGCTTATCGCTGAAGTTAACGAAGGTCAGAATGCTGCGCGTGTCGGTTTCGTAATAGATCCCCAGCACCGCATCGCTGTCGATATTAATAAGACGAAACGGCGCGACGCCGATCTCAGGGAACTCCGAGCGCGTATTGGCGATATCGATAATGCAGTGCAGGAGTGAGTTGCGGTGCAACAGCGAATCCGCCACGTTGATTTTTTGATAGCGGTACGGGCCGCGGTCAATCATCGGGGCGATAAAAGTTTCCGGGTCGGCGTCTGAGAAACCGCCGCCTTGCGATCCGGCCCACTGCATCGGGGTGCGTACGGCGTAACGCTCCTCCAGTTCCAAATCCTCTCCCATGCCAATCTCATCCCCGTAGCGCATGACCGGTACGCCCGGCAGCGAAAACAAGACCGCATGGCAAAAGGCCAGCCGCTTACGATCGCCATTAAGCATCGGCGCCAGACGGCGGCGGATCCCTCGCTGATACACGCTCATCTCTTCGTCAGGGGCAAAGGCATCAATGACGGTCTGCTTCGCTTTATTTCCTATCCCTTCCAGATCCAGCTCATCATGATTGCGCAGCCAGTTGGCGAAGCAGCAGGAGTCCGGCGGCACAATCATCTTCTTCACCGCGTTGTGCAGCGGTCGTGCGCTTTTCTCCGCAAGGCTGACGTAGAAGTACTTATTGAGCCAGAAATTCAGCACCAGGTTGAGCCGGTCGTTCTGACCAAAATAATCTTTGTAGGCCTCGACCTCCACGTCGACTTCGCCGAGCAGGATTGCATCCGGGTTACGCTGCTCGATAAGACGGCGCAGATGCTCCAGGATCCACAGGCCGCGTTTTTCATCCCCACGTCCGGCCTGTTTTGTCAGGTGCGACGCCGCATCCAGGCGAAAGCCCGACACCCCGAGCTTTAGCCAGAAGATGATGATGTTCTCAACCTCCTTCAGCACCGCAGGGGAGGCCAGATTGAGATCCGGCTCGTGGTGATAAAACATATGCCGATAGTATTGCCCCGCCTCGTCGTCCCATGCCCAGATACTCTTCTCCACGCCGGGGAACATCGGCGGCGTATCGTCGTCGTCCGTGTCGGACCACAGGTAATAGTCACGATAGGGTGATTGAGGGTTGCGGCGGGCCTGTTGAAACCAGGGATGCGCATCCGAGGTATGCTGGATCAGCAGCTCAATAATGACCTGCATCCCCAGCTCCCGCGCCTGTTCAATAAAGGCGATGATATCGTTGAGCTTGCCGAAGCGGGGATCGACCTGCAAATGGTCGCTCACGTCATAGCCTTCATCGAGAAAAGGCGTGAGGTAAAACGGAGTGATCCAGATAACCGTCGCGCCCATCCGGCGGATGTAGCGTAGCTTCGCGGCGATCCCGGCGATGTCGCCACAGCCATCGCCGTTCAGATCGTAAAACAGGGCAGTATCTATCTGGTAAATAATGGCGCGTGTATGCCAGCCTGCCATAGTAATCCTTAGTGATAACCTTCGGTATCAGACACTTTGCCCCGGAAGACGTAATAGCTCCAGGCGGTATAAACCAGGATCACCGGGATGATTAACAGCGTGCCGATCAGCATAAACAGCTGGCTGGCAGGCGGCGCGGCGGCTTCCCACAGGGTGATGTGCGGCGGAATTATGTGTGGCCACAGGCTGATGCCCAGGCCGCTAAAGCCGAGGAAGATCAGGCCCAGCGTTAACAGGAACGGACGGGCATGGCTGTCGGGATTACGCGTCAGCCGCCAGATCCACAGGCTGAATACCGCCACCAGAACCGGAACCGGCAGGAACCAGAAGAAGTTAGGCAGAGTAAACCAGCGCTCGGCGACAAACTGCCAGCCGAGCGGGGTCCAGATACTTACCACCGCAATGACGGCAATCAGCGCCAGCAGAACGTGGCGGGTCAGCTCGCGCATCCGGTTTTGCAGCGCGCCTTCGCTTTTCATGATCAGCCACGTGGTGGCCAGCAGGGTATAGGCGACAATTAAGCCCAGCCCGCAGAACAGGTTAAACGGGGTGAACCAGTCCAGCGAGGAGCCCACAAAGCGACGCCCTTCCACGTCAAAGCCGTTGATCATCGCGCCAACCACGATCCCCTGGCTGAAGGTTGCGAGCAGGGAACCGCCAGCAAAAGAATAGTCCCAGAATTTGCGGTGGGAAGGGGTCGCCTTAAAGCGAAACTCAAATGCCACGCCGCGGAAAATAAGCCCGATCAGCATGGCCGTCAGCGGGATGGTCAGGGCATCGATTATTACCGCGTAGGCCAGCGGAAACGCGCCGAACAACCCTGCGCCGCCGAGAACCAGCCAGGTTTCATTTCCGTCCCAGACCGGGGCGACGCTGTTCACCATCACGTCGCGCTCTTTGGCATCACCCACAAAGCTGAACAGCATGCCGATACCGAGATCGAAACCGTCCATGATGATGTACATCAGCGTGGCGAAGACAATAATGGCAAACCAGATGACCGGGATATCGACGCCCATCAGATCTTCTCCTCTTCCGGAACAGACTCGGCGGCGGACAGCGGACGGGCAGGGGTACCCGATGTATTAGACGTTAGCGTGCCCACAGGCTGCGGACCTTTTTTAATCAACCGGGCGAGATACACATATCCCACGCCAAATACCGAACAGTAGACCACGATAAAGGCCAGCAGGCTTATGCTCATCTGCAACGTGCTGTGCAGAGACACCGCATCTATCGTGCGCAGATAGCCGTAAACGACCCACGGCTGGCGGCCCACTTCGGTGGTGACCCACCCGGCGAGCAGCGCGAGTAATCCGGCAGGCCCCATACAGAGGGCAAACCAGTGGAATGGCCGTGAGTGATAGAGTCGACGGCGATAGCGCAGCCAGACGCTCAGTACGCCAAGGGTAATCATCAGCAGCCCCATGCCGACCATAATGCGGAAGGACCAGAAGACGATGAGCGAGTTAGGGCGGTCCTCTTTCGGGAAATCCTTCAGCGCCGGGACCTGTTTATCCAGGCTGTGCGTCAGGATCAGGCTGCCGAGCGCGGGAATTTCAAGCCCGTATTTGGTGCGTTCCTCTTCCATATCCGGTACGCCAAACAACAGCAGCGGGGTGGCCTCGCCGGGCGGGTTTTCCCAGTGGCCTTCAATCGCGGCGATTTTGGCAGGCTGGTGCTCAAGCGTATTCAGCCCGTGCATATCACCAACCACGGCCTGAATGGGCGCGACCAGCAGCGCCATCCACATGGCCATGGAGAACATCTTGCGGATCGCGGGCGTATCGTTACCGCGCAGCAGATGCCATGCCCCGGACGCGCCCACAAACAAGGCGCTGCACAGGAAGGCGGCGATGGACATATGGATCAGGCGGTAAGGGAATGAGGGGTTAAAGATAATGGCCAGCCAGTCTTCGGGAATGACCTGACCGTTCTGAATACTGAAGCCCTGCGGGGTGTGCATCCAGCTGTTAGAGGCGAGGATCCAGAAGGTGGACATCAGCGTGCCCAGCGCCACCATGCAGGTGGCAAAGAAGTGCAGGCCGGGGCCAACCTTGTTCCAGCCGAACAGCATCACGCCTAAGAAACCGGCTTCCAGGAAGAAGGCGGTTAAGACTTCATAGGTGAGCAAAGGGCCGGTTATGCTGCCCGCGAACTGGGAAAAGCCGCTCCAGTTAGTCCCAAACTGGTAGGCCATCACCAGCCCGGAAACCACGCCCATACCAAAGTTGACGGCGAAAATTTTTAGCCAGAAATGGTATAGCGAGCGCCAGACATCATTTTTTGTGCGAAGCCACATGCCTTCGAGAACCACCAGATAGCTCGCAAGCCCGATGGTGATCGCCGGGAAGAGAATATGAAAAGAGACGGTAAAGGCGAACTGTATCCTGGCCAGATGAAACGCATCAAGCTCGAACATGCTCCGTACCTCTGGAACTGATAGCGCACAAGGCATTGCCAGACAGCCTCAGGCTGCCTGGCAAAACCGGTTACGGTTTTTTCTTACCTGCGCCAAGCTCGGCACCGGTAAGCGGATCGGCGTTAGGGTCGGATTTCGTACGTGCGCACATCGCTTTGACCAGCGTTTCCTGCTCTGTCGTGAGCGTTACGCTTGCGCCGCCGTCACCGCCATCGACCGCTGGCTGAGGAGATTCCACGTAGTCGAAGTGCTTATCGCTGTTCCAGCTGCCGCGAACTTCTCCCCCCTCAGACATATTGTAGTACTTGTTGGTGTACTCTTCGATTGGTGGCAATTTACCCGGTGGGAAATTGTTACGGATCGACTGGAGCGCCTTCTCAAACGAGAGCTGGTGTGCTGCCTCACGCGTCATTAAAAACGCCAGCGCATCTTTAACACCCGGATCGTCCGTTACGTTAATAAGCCGTTCGTAGATAATTTTGGCGCGCGCCTCGGCCGCAATGTTAGAGCGCAGATCGGCGGTGGGCTCGCCAATAGTATCCACATACGCCGCCGTCCATGGTACGCCCCCGGAGTTGGTCAGTGGAGTACCACCGCCGTAGAGCAGGGAGGTGATATGACTGTCGTTGCCGTTCTCGGTCATGGAGCGGTACAATTCCGCTTCATTTTCAACGCCTTCCGCCAGTTCACCTTTCGCACCCTTATTCAGCATACCCACCAGGGTGCCGATAATTTCCAGGTGACTTAATTCCTCGGTCGCGATATCCATCAGCATATCTTTACGACCGGGATCGTCGTCGCTCAATCCTTGCGTAAAGTAACGACATGCCGCGGCAAGTTCGCCCTGTGGCCCGCCAAACTGCTCAAGCAGAAGATTGGCCAGGCCCGGATTCGGTTCGGCTACGCGTACCGTGTATTGCAGCTGTTTTACGTGTCGAAACATAGTTTCTCCCTCTTTCGTTATTTTTTCGCTTCAACACCGTCCGCATCGGAGCGCAGCAGGAACTGTTCCGTCGTCTGTGGAATATGCTGGAGCAGCCAGTCAGCCATCTGGCGCTCTTCTTCCAGAATGGACTCAATGGCAGGAATGGAGGCGGTATCGCCCGCTTGTTTGGCCGCAGCCAGCAGAGAGGTGTAGCAGGCAATTTCAAACTGCTCAAAAACGTAGCCGCTGATGGAGCCTTTAACAATTTCGTCGGAAGGGAACATGCCGCCAATGGACTGGCCGAGCGCCGCCATTTTGCTCATGGAATCTTTTATGACCGAACGGGAAATATCATTGCGGTCGAGAATTTCTTCCAGCACGGTAATTTGGTGTTTAGTCTCATTAACGTGTTGTTCAATTCGTGCACGTAAGTCGGGATAATTATCAATACGGCTGGCCATAGATTCCAGCATGGATTCGGCTTGCTTTTCCATCGCATGGGCATCGCGTAGCCAATCATGGTAGTGTTCTACATGATTCATAATTAACTCCTGTGATTTATTATCTGGTTAATTTTTGTTGCTGATGCTCATCAAATTAATATTTATCCTTTCTGGGCTTTTTGATTAATATTGCCGACAGCCAGATCGGTTAATTTGAGATCGGTTTCTTTTTCTTCTTCCAGCGTTTCGGCAAGAAGTTTAACGGCTTTTTTATAGCCTAATTGTTCAGCCAGGGTGGCCAGGGTGCCGTAGCTGGCAATCTCGTAATGCTCGACTTTTTGTGCTGCGGCAATTAATGCAGCGTCACGCACTTCATTTTTTTCAGTGCTCTCAATAACTTCGTTGGCTTCTTCAATTAAGCCTTCCATCGCAACGCATTTCATGCGCTTCAGTTTGAGGCCGGATTCCTGCTCAATAATCTGATCGATACGCTCGATTTGTCCCTGAGTCTCTTCGAGGTGGGCCGTGAACGCGGCACTCAACTTCTCGCTGGATGCGGCGCGAGCTAACTTGCTTAGAGCGCGGGTCAGCTGCTTCTCAGCGCTGTAGGTGTCGGATAACAGGTGAATAAATACATCTTCAACAGTTTTCATATTCATATTTTCGCTCCAGTGAAATAAAGGGAAGGTACTGCGAGCCGACGGGCCCGCAGCATGCTCTCGGTATATTTATAAGAGCTTTAAATAAGATCAGGAGTTATCAGATTTACGGCCTCCGCCGTGACTGTTCTGGCCCCCTTTCTTACCCGCTTCAGATGCGCGTTGCGGATCGTTTTTGAAATTACCGCCGCTGTGCTGGCCGCCTTTACGTCCAGCTTCTGATGCCTTTTCACGGTCTTCAGCGAAATTACCGGAACCACCACGATGTTGCTCTGCCATATATCAACCCTCATGTTGCGTTTATGTCAGGAGATACGATAAGTAATTCGTATCAGTTGTCGTTCAGGAATTAACATTAGTCGTTATGTGAGAAGAGTCAAATTTCATGTCTGGGTTGTTTTGCGGTAGTTTTGCAGGTGTTCAGGAAATACCGCTTCGTTACGAACTTTAAAAACGGACGGTAAATCCACTGGTTAGGGAGAAATAAATCTGGATGTTGGGAGTTCGCTTAGCTAATAATCCTAATGTGAACGTGGCGTGAATTATTACAAGAGTTGACACAACGCAAAAATATATCGTCGCAACGGGTGCTTCTGTATTCGGAATAATCTTAAGTGTCTGGCGAAATAACGTGTTGAAAAGAGGGTGGCCAAACCTCGTTTTTGACGTGGTCAGGCGGATCGGCTGAGGGTATGCTTCTTTTGTCACCACAATAATTACAGAGGCAATATCATGGATCAGGAGCTACTGGATGCGGGGTACCGGGCCTACACCGGTGAGAAAATTGATGTTTACTTCAATACCGGGATCTGCAAACACTCGGGCAACTGCGTGCGCGGCAGCGCGGCGCTGTTCGACCTGAAGCGTAAACCATGGATCGCGCCGGATGAAGTAGATGCAGAAACGGTTGTGCGCGTAATTGATACCTGCCCGAGCGGTGCGCTGAAGTACCGCCAAAAATAAGTGAGGAACCATGGAAATTCTTGAAGGCCATAACAAGTTTTACGTCAACGACGCCGAAGGCAATCAGGTAGCGGAGATTGTCTTTGTCCCAACCGGCGAGCATCTGAGCATCATTGAGCACACCGATGTAGATCCAAGCCTGAAAGGGCAGGGTGTGGGTAAACAGCTGGTGGCGAAGGTGGTAGAGAAGATGCGCGGGGAGAACCGTAAAATTATCCCGCTGTGTCCGTTTGCGAAGCATGAGTTTGATAATACGCGGGAGTATGACGATATTCGGGCGTAAAACAGATGCCCGGCATTGCGCCGGGCAGCACACTCAACCGACAAACATCACCGACACACACAGCACACCCACAATCAGCGTCAGCAGGTTACCGATGGAGCGGTACGGTTTTAACGACGGGATCAGGTACGTCGACAGCGTCGGCATGATGAACAGGATCATGGCGATAAGCGGACCGCTGATGGCGTAAATCATCGAGATCGCATTCGGGTTGATGCAGCAGACCGCAAAGGTAATCAGCGACACGCCGAGAATCGAAACCGCGCGGTTAAAGGCGCGACTTTTTTTCACACCCACCTGATTCAGAGACGATTTCACAATTTCCGTTGCCCCTTCAATCACGCCAAAATAGGTGCCGAGGAACGATTTCGACATCGCTATAATTGCCACGATAATGCCGGAAATGCCCAGCCATGCCGGGGACGAAGGCATCATCGACAGCGCGGACAGGATCGTCACCCCTTCCTCTTTTGCCGCCACGATATACGACGGTGGAATCGAAAGCAGGCAGCTGAACACAAAGAACAGCACGCTGAGGCAGATGATCAGATACGCCACTTTCATGATTTTTTTGCATTTACCCATCGCCTCTTCACCGTATTTCTCGCGACGGTCCACGGCGAAAGTCGAGATGATCGGAGTATGGCTAAAAGCGAAAACCATCACCGGGATCGAAATCCACACCTGGTGCAACGTATGCTGGTCGAAGGCCATCTGGCTCGTCAGAAGCGACGGCTGCCAGCTGCCCGTCAGATACAGCGAGACAAACAGGAAATAGGCGATCAGCGGAAAAACAAGGAAACCCATCACCTTAATGGTGATGTGCCGCCCCATCAGGAAGATCAGATTCAGAATCAGCACCACGCCAAAACTCACCAGCATCCGCATGCCGGTATCCACCGTCATCCGTTTCGCCAGCTGTTCAGTGAGTGAGTTAGTTATCGCCACCGCGTAAATCAGAACCACCACAAAGAAAGCCACAAAATAGAGCGTGGTAATGAGGTTGCCGATCTTTTTGCCGTAGTAATGGGAAACGGCACCAGTGATCCCTTCGTTGCCTTTCGTCTTCGACGACAGAATAAATTGCGCCAGCGCTTTATGCGGCCAGTAGGTTAAGGGATACGCCACAAGGGCGGTGATCAGCAGGACAATCGCGCCAGCAGAGCCGAGCTGAATGGGCAAGAACAGGGTTCCTGCGCCCACGGCAGTGCCGTAGAGGGCGAAACTCCAGAGAGTCTCTTCTTTTGACCAAATTTTCGACATTAGAGCAACGTATCAACTATAAAACGAACAAAAAGGAGTGCAATTTACCATAATTATGCGTTGAGGTCGCCGTTGCTTCGCAGGGGTGGGCCGGAGCAGGTCTCCGGCCGGAAGGTTATTCGCTTGCCAGGGCGCGGCGTTGCTGGCGGCGCTTGATGATTTTCTCCCGCAGGGTGTCGTACGCCCAATTGTAGAGCATGGTGTACGGCAGGAAGAACAGGAAGAAACCAATTTCCAGCGTAAAGGCCTGGAGCAGCGTCACGCCCAGCACGGCGGCAACGATGGTTACGCCAATCACAATAAAACCGCATTCAAAACCCAGCGCATGCAGGGCGCGCACTTTCGCCGTGCGCTTCACCCGCTGGACGGGCCAGAAACGGTCGAAGCCAAAGTTATAGATAATGTTCCAGAGCATTGCCGTGGTCGCCAGAATTATGGTGAGACCCCCCATTTCAACCACCGAGCGCTGCATTAGCCACGCGGCCGTCGGGGCGAGGATCGCCGTAGCAATGCCTTCAAAACAGACGGCATGGAAGATCCGCTCCGGCAATTTACGTTGGAGTGCATCCTGATGTTGCATATTTACCTCATATTGACGCCAGTATGGGCGTTGATGCGGTCTATTCTTATCGTTTAAGGTGATATATAAAAGATGGTATCCATCGATAAAGTAGATACATCATGCGTTATTCTCCCGAAGCACTGACCGCGTTTGTTGAAACTGTCGCCGCAGGTTCGTTTTCTGCTGCGGCACGGCGGCTGCGTAAAAGCCAGTCCACCATCAGCACCTCCATCGCCAACCTTGAAGCTGACCTTGGCTTTGAGCTGTTCGATCGCTCGGCGCGTCACCCGGTGTTGACCGCCCAGGGTGAACAGGTGCTGGGCTATGTCCAGTCGATACTCGCCGCCAGCGCGCGCCTGGATGAGCTGGCCGTATCTTTAACCGCGCAAACGGAGGCGCGTTTTACCTTTGTTCTCTCCGATACGCTTAACCCGGCCGTGCTGGAACAGATGATGAGCCAGTTCGACCAGCGTTTTCCGCACACGGAATTTGAGTGCCTGATTGGTGAAGAGGAGGACGTGATCGATCTGCTGCAAAAGGAGCGGGCGCAAATTGGCCTGACGGAAGCGCGCGACAGCTACCCGACCGATATTGGCGCGACCCGTCTGCCTATGCAGACAAGGATGGCTATTTACGTTTCTGCCGGACATCCTCTGGCAGGGCAACATGAGACGCAGGCGGACGAGCTGCATGGCTGGCGCGAGCTGCGGCTGAGTACCTATCTTGAACGGGAAGCGCCCCTTGCGCGCGGGCCGGTCTGGTCTGCGCCGAATTACCTGTTACTGCTGAGTATGGCGGTACAGGGCTTTGGCTGGTGCGCGTTACCCTGCGCGCTGGTCGACGAATTTGCCGCGTCGAAATCGCTGGTGCAGCTGAACGTGCCGGGCTGGCCGAGGTCGATTGCCATCGATCTGGTATGGAACAAACGAACCCCGCCCGGCGTCGCCGGAAGCTGGCTGCGCCAGTACTTGCAGGACGCACGATAATCCTGTGACTAAACTCACTAATTTTAAACATTTGCGTCAATTGTTGATAACAATCCTCTACTATCGTCATGTCATTTTGCACAGAGGTCGTGATGAAAGATGTCGTTATAGTGGGTGCGTTACGTACGGCTATCGGCTGTTTTCAGGGAGCGCTTGCGCGTCACTCTGCGGTTGATCTCGGCAGCGTGGTGGTAAGAGCGCTGGTGGAACGCAGCGGGATTGCCGCACATGAAATTGATGAGGTGATCCTTGGCCAGGTGCTGACCGCTGGCGCGGGACAAAACCCTGCGCGCCAGGCAGCGCTGAAGGGCGGCCTGCCCAATACCGTTTCGGCAATTACCATCAACGACGTCTGTGGTTCAGGTTTGAAAGCGCTCCATCTTGCGACGCAGGCCATCCAGTGCGGTGAAGCGGACGTGGTTATTGCCGGCGGGCAGGAGAATATGAGCCGCGCCCCGCACGTCCTGACCGACAGCCGGACCGGCGCGCAGCTCGGGAACAGTCAACTGCTTGACAGTCTGGTTCACGACGGGCTGTGGGACGCCTTCAACGACTACCATATGGGCGTAACGGCGGAAAACCTGGCGCGGGAATACGGTATCAGCCGCGAGCTTCAGGATGCATATGCCCTCAGCTCACAACAAAAAGCGCGTGCAGCGATCGACTCCGGGCGTTTTCGCGATGAAATTGTCCCGGTCAGTACCCAGCGCCAGAACGGCGAAGCGCTCATCGTCGATACCGACGAGCAGCCGCGCACCGATGCCAGCGCAGAAGGGCTGGCAAAACTCGATCCGGCCTTTGAAACGCTCGGTTCTGTAACGGCAGGCAACGCCTCATCCATTAACGACGGTGCGGCGGCGGTGATGATGATGAGTGAAAGCAAAGCCCAGGAGCTGGCGCTGCCGGTGCTGGCGCGCATCAAAGCGTTTGCCAGCGTGGGTGTTGATCCTGCGTTAATGGGGATCGCCCCGGTCTATGCCACGCGCCGCTGCCTGGAGCGGGCGGGCTGGGAGCTGAGCGATGTGGATCTGATTGAGGTCAACGAAGCCTTTGCTGCACAGGCGATCTCGGTCGGGAAAATGCTGGAATGGGATCCGCTGCGGGTCAACGTCAACGGCGGTGCAATTGCGCTGGGTCATCCCATTGGCGCCTCCGGCTGCCGCATTCTGGTGTCGCTGGTCCACGAAATGAAAAAGCGTAACGCCCGAAAAGGGATCGCAACGCTCTGTATTGGCGGAGGGCAGGGGGTGGCCCTGGCTATCGAACGGTAGTTTCCCCTCTCTGTGCACAGAAAACCTCCCACGGGAGGTTTTTTTGTGTCCGCAGAATCCTTTTTTAACACTTCTGCGTTCTTTCTGAAGCCCGCAATAATTATTGCGCGGTTAATTATTTGCTTTGTGAAGTGCTTAATGTGATCTTCCCCCTGAAATTTACGGTTAATGCCCTTTTTTTGTTGATGGGGTTCACGTCGATCTTTGCCAAAAAAAATGAAACAAATAATTTCGATCCTTGTCACTAAAATAGCTTTGCATAAAAAATAAACTCAAGTTTCATAAAAACGAAACGTTATTTTAATTGAGGGTTTTTTCATGTTTAAGAAATCTCTGCTCCTTGCTTCCCTTATTAGTGCCTCTTTTGCGGCTAGTGCCGTTACCGTCGATCTGCGTCACGAATATATTGACAGCGGCTCGAATGCCGACCGTGTTGCCGTCTCGCACCGCTTTGATAATGGCTTCGGTTTTTCAGTCGAGGCGAAGTGGAAATCAGGCGGGGACAAGGCAGATCAGCCATTCGCGGATGTAGTGGGGAACGGTCACGAAGATCAGATTAGCTGGCGCTGGAAAGCGACAGACAATATCGCCCTGACCCCTGCGTTTACGATTGAAAGCACAGACAGTCGCACCATTTATAAACCGAATCTGCATGTGCAATATAGCTTCGATAATGGCTTCTACGTGGCTGCGCGTTACCGTTACGAATATACTCGCTACCCGTCAAGCTCAAATAAGGACGATGATAAAGTTAACCGAGGCGATGCGTGGGTCGGTTGGGTATTAGGTGACTGGCGTACCGAGCTGAACTATGTTTACGCGAAAAGTTCTGAAGGCGTGGCCCGAAATAATAATAAAGATTATTCCAACGAATATAACGCCAAACTGGCCTACAAATGGGATAAAAACTGGGCACCGTATGTGGAGGTGGGGAACGTGGGGGTTAAAGACACGGACGAACGCCAGACCCGTTTCCGTTTAGGTGTGGCGTACTCCTTCTGATAATTCAGTTCCTTCGCTAAAAACCGCCGGGTGGCGCTAACGCTTACCCGGCCTACACATTCTTTCCAATCCATTTTTTCGTAGGCCGGGTAAGCGAAGCGCCACCCGGCAAAAAGCGCCGCGCAATCACCCAAAAAAAAGCCCTCCGAATCGGAGGGCAAGGCCAGTTACAGAAACACTAACTCATTCAGGCATGCAACATTTCAGGTTGCTCGGGGAGTTTCGCGATATAGAGGGCCGGTTTGCCGTCTTTATCGGAACTGTACAGCACCGCTTTTTCGTCCGGCGTGAAGGACGGATGCGGGTGGGTTACCTGGCGGCTGTTCGCCACCGTAGCCCATGAGGTGTCATGACGGGCGATGCGGTAATAAGCTTTCTTCGCCACGTCAAAGGCATACAGATAAGGATCGTTATCAATGGTGTAGCCGCCGGTGTCTTTCACGTCAACAGGCGTACCGGAACCGTCGCCAACCAGCATGCTGCCGTCAACGTTGCTCATCAGATGCGAACAGGCGGGCATGTTCATTACCGCTTCATTCACGCCGGTGTCCGGGTTGAAGCGGGAGATGGTACGCCCTTGCTGACCTTTCAGATAAGAGACGTAGATCAGCGCGGACCCGTCCGGCACCCAAAATTCATGTGTACAGCTTTCACCTTCCGCGTGCGTTTTCACTTTCCGCACGTTGCTGCCATCTTCGTTGACCAGCCACATGCGGGCGTCGACCAGGTCGTGCGGCCCTTCATGACAGAAGGCCACGGTATTGTCATCGAACGGGCGATAAATCGGATGTCCCAGCCAGATCTTCTCGTCATGAATGGTGGTGCTTTCACCCGTTTTCAGATCAACGCGCAGCAGGCGGCAGTGCGGCCCTTTGTGGAAGAAGTCGTGGAAAATTTTCCAGTCGTTGAGTGGCGTCCAGTCACATCTGGCAATCTCAATACCCACCAGTTTGGTGCAGTCGCTGTTCGCGACCCAGGTGCCGTAGCCGACCCACTCTTCCGGAACGCGGTACACTTCGCGCTCTGCCAGCGTCTGTAAATCCACCTCCAGCAGGGTGCGATCGTTCTTCACATAGTAGAGGGATTTATCGTCCGGAGAGAGGAACCCGCCAAAGGTATTATCGCCCGCGCCTTCGGTCAACTGTACCGCTTCGGCGTTTTTCAGATCCAACAGGTAATAGTTCCAGTGACCGTCGAACTCCCCGGCGAACAGCAGGTGGCTGCCATCGTTAAAGAAGCACTTCTGGTAAAAGTAGTTGCGATGACAGGTTACTTCCGGTGGGGTCAGGCGGGTGACTTCCACGCCTGTATCCGGATCGCGGCTGACCTCATAGTTCAGCTTGACCCGCATACCTTTAGCCATAATGCACTCCTTTGAACGCGTAATGTAGGTTGAAAACTAGGTGATAAATTATCAAAACGTTGTTTCATTATGTGTGACTGACAGCGCACTTTCTCATTTTCATTAACCAGATTGAGGGTCTTAAAGATTTATCGTGATCGAAACTCCATTTCTGGCATAAACAGGCAGAAAAAATGAAACGTTGTTTTAAATGCAATTGAAAACCCTGTTGTCAGGGGATAATATGTGTTCATCACGAAAACGGAACGTTGTTTCGTTATTTATCTTTGCCTTCGGGCACGATCAATTCTGGAGGTTTACGTGGACGTCAGACAAAGCATCCACAGTGCGCACGCTAAAATGCTGGATACTCAGGGGCTGCGCAGTGAGTTTTTAGTTGAGCAAGTGTTCGAAGCCGACAAGTACACCATGGTCTACAGCCATATTGACCGCATTATTGTGGGCGGGATTATGCCGGTGGCGAAAACCGTCTCCGTGGGCGGTGAAGTGGGCAAACAGCTGGGCGTGAGCTACTTCCTCGAACGCCGTGAACTGGGCGTGATTAACATCGGCGGGCCGGGCACCATTACCGTCGATGGCCAGTGCTACGAAATTGGTCACCGCGACGCGCTGTACGTCGGCAAAGGCGCGAAAGAGGTGGTGTTCGCCAGCATTGATGCCAGCAAACCGGCGAAGTTTTACTACAACTGCGCCCCGGCTCATACGACTTATCCAACCAAAAAAGTCACGCCAGCGGACGTTGCCCCGGTGACCCTTGGCGATAACCTCACCAGCAACCGTCGCACCATCAACAAATACTTTGTTCCGGATGTGCTGGAAACCTGCCAGCTCAGCATGGGGCTGACCGAGCTTGCGCCGGGCAACCTGTGGAACACCATGCCGTGCCATACCCACGAGCGCCGCATGGAAGTCTACTTCTATTTCAACATGGATGAAGACGCCTGCGTGTTCCACATGATGGGACAGCCGCAGGAGACGCGCCATATCGTTATGCACAACGAGCAGGCAGTCATTTCGCCTAGCTGGTCCATCCACTCTGGCGTGGGGACGAAAGCCTATACCTTTATCTGGGGGATGGTCGGTGAAAACCAGGTCTTTGATGACATGGACCACGTCGCTGTTAAGGATCTGCGCTAGTCGCAGGCAGTTAAGCATACATCTGCCTGTTGCTGACAGGCGCTGAACGATTAAGGAACAAACATGATTCTGGATGCATTTTCTCTGCAAGGTAAAGTGGCTGTGGTTTCCGGTTGTGACACCGGGCTGGGGCAGGGTATGGCGTTAGGTCTGGCGGAAGCGGGCTGCGATATCGTCGGGATTAACATCGTTGAGCCAACGGAAACTATCGAGCGCGTCACCGCGCTGGGCCGCCGTTTCCTGAGCCTGACCGCGGACCTGCGCAAAATCGATGCGATCCCTGAGCTGCTGGATCGCGCGGTGGCGGAGTTTGGGCATATCGATATTCTGGTGAACAACGCCGGCCTGATCCGTCGCGAAGACGCGATTAACTTCAGCGAAACGGACTGGGACGACGTGATGAATCTGAACATCAAGAGCGTGTTCTTTATGTCCCAGGCGGCTGCGAAGCACTTCATTGCTCAGGGGAAAGGTGGCAAGATCATTAATATTGCCTCCATGCTCTCTTTCCAGGGCGGCATCCGCGTGCCGTCTTACACCGCATCGAAGAGTGCCGTGATGGGCGTGACCCGCCTGCTGGCGAACGAGTGGGCGCAGCACAACATCAACGTCAACGCGATTGCGCCGGGCTACATGGCCACCAACAATACCCAGCAGCTGCGTGCGGATGAAGAGCGCAGCGCGGCAATCCTGGAGCGTATTCCAGCGGGTCGCTGGGGTCTGCCGAGCGATCTGATGGGCCCGGTTGTATTCCTGGCGTCCCCGGCTTCGGACTACATTAACGGCTACACCGTTGCCGTAGACGGCGGCTGGCTGGCACGTTAAGTCAGCCCGAATAAAGAACCTCTGCCCTCGGGTAGAGGTTTTTTTTGCGTCAAAATTGGCTTTATCCATATCCTTAAAGATGAAAAATCCATACTGAAAAGGAATAAATGACGGGTGTCACACATTTATTGCTTAAATATTAACTAATTAATCAAAAATAAGGTTAAACCATCCAGATTTGAAATTGTAATGTCCATCACAGATCGGTGTGTCGTAGCGAAATAATCCATATCTTCACCATTTCCGGCCTGACACTTTCTTCCGGTATCTCGTAATTTCACTTAACGAATTTCGCTGTTGAGGCAGGAAACAATGACATCTGTAAATGACTCTACCCTTATGCCCGCTGCGCTGCGCGATACCCGACGCATGAACCAGTTTGTTTCTGTTGCGGCCGCCGTAGCCGGTTTACTGTTTGGTCTGGATATCGGCGTTATCGCGGGCGCACTGCCCTTTATTACCGACCACTTTACGTTAAGCAACCGCCTGCAAGAGTGGGTGGTGAGCAGCATGATGCTGGGTGCGGCCATCGGCGCACTGTTTAACGGCTGGCTGTCGTTCCGTCTCGGGCGCAAATACAGCCTGATGGTCGGGGCGATCCTGTTTGTTGCTGGCTCTCTTGGTTCAGCGTTTGCCACCAACGTTGAAGTGCTGCTGCTTTCTCGCGTGCTGCTGGGCGTGGCGGTGGGTATCGCGTCCTACACCGCGCCGCTTTACCTCTCCGAAATGGCGAGCGAAAACGTGCGCGGGAAGATGATCAGCATGTACCAGCTGATGGTGACGCTCGGTATCGTGCTGGCGTTCCTGTCGGATACGTACTTCAGCTACAGCGGCAACTGGCGGGCAATGCTTGGTGTGCTGGCGCTGCCTGCGGTGCTGCTGATTGTGTTAGTCATTTTCCTGCCGAACAGCCCGCGCTGGCTGGCGCAAAAAGGGCGTCACGTGGAGGCGGAAGAGGTGCTGCGCATGCTGCGCGACACGTCTGAAAAAGCGCGTGAAGAGCTGAACGAAATCCGCGAAAGCCTGAAGCTGAAGCAGGGCGGCTGGTCCCTGTTTAAGGCAAACCGCAACGTGCGCCGCGCGGTGTTCCTCGGCATGCTGTTACAGGCGATGCAGCAGTTCACGGGGATGAACATCATCATGTATTATGCCCCACGCATCTTTAAAATGGCTGGTTTTACCACCACCGAACAACAGATGATCGCCACGCTGGTGGTGGGGCTGACCTTTATGTTCGCCACCTTTATCGCGGTGTTCACCGTCGATAAGGCCGGACGTAAACCGGCCCTGAAAATTGGCTTTAGCGTAATGGCGCTCGGCACCTTGATCCTTGGTTACTGCCTGATGCAGTTCGATAACGGCACGGCGTCAAGCGGCCTCTCCTGGCTCTCCGTTGGCATGACCATGATGTGCATCGCCGGTTACGCGATGAGCGCCGCACCGGTGGTGTGGATCCTGTGCTCTGAAATTCAGCCGCTGAAATGCCGCGACTTTGGTATCACCTGTTCCACCACCACCAACTGGGTGTCGAATATGATCATTGGCGCGACCTTCCTGACGCTGCTGGATGCGATTGGCGCGGCAGGCACCTTCTGGCTCTATACGGTGCTGAACGTGACGTTTATCGGCGTGACATTCTGGCTGATCCCGGAAACCAAAGGCGTGACCCTGGAGCATATTGAACGCAAGCTGATGAAAGGGGAGAAACTACGTAATATCGGCGTGTAATGTCATTGCCCGGTGGCGCTTCGCTTACCGGGCCTACGATACCGTGTAGGCCGGGTAAGCGAAGCGCCACCCGGCTTTGTTTTTACCGCATCGCACGTCTCAAAATACGCTCCGCCTGACGCTGGAAGTCAGCGGCCGTCTCTTCCACGGTTTTCTGCCCGTAGTCGATATACTGCAAAGAGGTACCGAACTGCGCCACAATCTGTGGGTCGTCAAAGTATGGCGAGACGGTGAGTTTCGCCGGCAGCGACTGCGCCAGGCGCAGGCCCGCCACGGAAGGATCGTCCTCTTTAATGGTGCCGTCTTCGGTCAGATACTGCACCGCCACTTTGCTCAGCGGCACGCCGCGCTCAAGACCCAGCGTATCGACCCCTTCTTTGCTGTTGAGCAGGAAGTTAATCAGCTTCGCTGCCGCCTCTGGGTTTTTGGTCGTCTTACCAATCGACAGCATCTGCGCCGGTTTGAAGAACAGACCTGCGTCGGTGGCGCCCGGCAGCATTGGGTAGTTGCCCAGCTCCAGTTTCGCCGGTGGCTTCAGGTTGTCGGAATATTTGTTGATGGTGGAGTTCCACATGTAGGTGCCGCCCCATTCACCCTGGATCCACGGCTTCATTTCATACATGTTGCTCTTACCGAACGAGGCATAGTATTTGGTGTCTGGCATGACGTGGCTGTCGATCAGCTTTTTGTAGGTCTGGAAAAACTCTACCCACTGTTCCTTTGTGTAGCTGAACTTTTTGGTTTTCTCATCCACCGCAGGAATGTTGTACTTCTGGATCATGTACGAATTCAGCAGCGCCAGCGTATCCTGATGCTCCAGGATCACCGGATAGTATTGCTTGCCGAGCTTGCTCTCGAAGGTTTTACCGGCCGCCATCAGCTCGTCCCAGGTTTTCGGGTACGCAATACCCGCTTTTTTCCAGGTTTCGTCATTGAAGTAGAACACGCGCGCCGTCACCGAGATCGGAATGCCGTTCAGCTTGCCGTCCACGGTGGTGGTTTGCAGCTCTTTGGGATCGAACTGCGACAGGTCAATCACGTCCTTCATCTTGTTCAGATCGTAGAAGCCGTCACCGGTTTTCGAGAAGATCGGCAGCCAGTTCCAGTTCGTCTGCATTACGTCCGGCTCGGTGCCGCCCGCAATCTGGGTGGTCAGACGGGAGAGGTGACCATCCCAGCCGGTGTATTCCGCTTTCACGTTGATGTCCGGGTTCTGCTTATGGAACTCTTCCAGCGCTTTCAGGGTGACCTGGTGACGGCCGTTGCCGCCCCACCAGGACATCCGTAAATCCACATTCTGCGCCATCGATGGCAAAGCGGTAAGACCCAGGGTCGCGGAGATTGCTGCGCTTAAAAGCACTTTTTTCATTTTTATCACTCCATCAGAGAGAGAGGTTCTGTTCAGTTTTTGCGTCAAAAATATGACACTTGTTCATCTCAAACGTGAAATACACCTTACGATGAAGCCCCTTATCAATCATTGGTTTAGCTTCATCGGACGGGATTCGGGCGGTCAGTTCGTAGTCCGCGACCTTCAGGTACACAAAGAATTCGTGGCCCATGTTCTCAACGCGCACCATCTCCCCGCTACAGCCGCCGTTCGGGAAGGGCTCATCAGAGAGCGACACAAATTCCGGACGCACGCCGTAGTAAATCTCCTGACCCGCGTAGGCCGCGACTTTCTCCTGCTTCTCCGCGTTCAGCGGCATGGTTTCATCGCCAATGGCGATGTGCAGCTGGCCCGCTTTTTCGACCAGCACGCTTTTGCGTATATTCATCTCCGGCGCGCCGATAAAGCCCGCCACGAACATGTTCCTCGGCCTGTGGTAGAGGTTGTCCGGCGTATCCACCTGCATGATATGGCCGAGCTTCATCACGCAGATGCGGTCGCCCATGGTCATCGCTTCGGTCTGGTCGTGTGTCACGTAAACGGTGGTCGCCGGTTTTCCTGACTTCTTCAGTTGCTTATGCAGGTCGGAAATACGAATACGCATCGAAGCGCGCAGTTTGGCGTCGAGGTTTGAAAGCGGCTCATCGAACAGGAACACATCCGGTTTTTTCACAATCGCACGGCCTACCGCCACGCGCTGCGCCTGGCCGCCGGAAAGCTGGCGCGGCAGGCGGTCGAGCAGCTCTTCCAGTTCAAGAATTTTGGCAGCTTCATTCACCTGAGACTCAATCTGATCTTTCGGCAGTTTGCTCAGCTTGAGACCAAAGGCCAGATTCTCGCGCACCGTCATGTGCGGATAGAGGGCATAGTTCTGGAACACCATTGCAATACCGCGCTCTTTCGGCGCGAGGTTGTTCACGATCTTGTCGCCAATGCGCACCTCGCCGCCGCTGATGGTTTCGAGCCCCGCCAGCATGCGCAGGGTCGTGGATTTGGCGCAGCCAGATGGGCCGACGATCACCATGAATTCCCCTTCAGCAATTTTAAGATCGATAGCGTGTACCGCTTTAAAGCCGTTGGAGTAGACCTTTTCCAGCTTGTTGAAAATAACTTCAGCCATGGTATTTCCCTCTTAACCTTTAATTCCGCTGCTGGTGACGCCCTGTACGAAGTAGCGCTGTGCCAGGAAGAAGACAATGATGGATGGCAGAATGGAGATGCTCGCCATTGCCAGAATTTCGTTCCACGGCGCGCCTTCGGTGACATCGATGGACATTTTCAGCGCCAGTGCGATGGGGTATTTATCCACGCTGTAGACGTAAATCAGCGGCCCGATAAAGTCGTTCATGGACCACATGAACTGGAACAGGGCGACGGAGATAATGGCCGGTTTCAGGATCGGCACTACCACGTACCACAGCACCTGAATGGAGTTACAGCCGTCAATCTGCGCCGCCTCTTCCATGTCACGCGGGACGCCGCGCAGGAACTGGATCAGCATGAAGACGAAGAACCCCTGAGTGGCGAAGGCCAGCGGCAGGTACAGCGGCATATAGCTGTTGAGCATGCCCATTTCACGGAACATCAGGTACTGCGGGATCAGCAGCACGGTGCTGGGCAGCAGCATGGTGGTGATGAGCGTGGCGAACCAGAACTTCTTCCACGGGATCTCGAAGCGGGCAAAGCCGTACGCCACGATGGTGGAGGAGATAATGGTCAGGATCACTTTCGGGATCACATACTTAAAGGTGTTCAGCATGTAATGGCCGAAGTTGTACTCGGTGCCGGTTTTCCAGCCGTTTACGAAACCATCCCAGGTGGCGTGGGCAGGCCACAGGCTCAATGTGGTGAAGATCTCGTGGTTCGGTTTGAACGACGCGGAGAACATCCACACCAGCGGGTAAAGCATCAGCAGGCCGACAACCAGCAGAATCACATAGCGAACGGAGGCGTTGATTTTCTCTCTGCGCAGCGTGCGGGCCACTTCGCGTTCGGCGACGCTTCTTGCCGTGGAGAGTTGTTGAATATCAGCCATTTTTGCCTCCTTTATCGGCGGAGTAGAACACCCAGTATTTCGACGACTTAAAGGCGATACCGGCGAAGACGGCCACCACCAGGAACAGGATCCACGCCAGCGCCGCGCCATAGCCCATATCGAAATACTTAAAGGCGGTGTCGTAGATGTAGAGCGAGAACAGATAGGTCGAATAGGTTGGCCCGCCGCCGGTAATCACGTACGGCCCGGTAAATTCCTGGAACGCCTGCGTGGTCTGCATGATGAAGTTGAAGAAGATCACCGGCGTAATCAGTGGCACGGTCACCTTCATGAACATCTGCCATTTCGATGCGCCATCGATCATTGCCGCTTCATACTGGGACTGCGGTACGTTTTGCAGCGCGGCCAGGAAGATGACCATCGCGGAACCGAACTGCCAGACGCGCAGCAGGGTAACGGACATCAGCGCCAGCGACGGCTCGCCCAGCCAGTTCACCGGATCAAAGCCAAAAACGCCGATAAAGCTGTTCAGCAGGCCATCGATGGCAAATAAGGCGCGCCACAATACGGCAATGGCGACGGAGCTGCCGAGGATCGACGGAATATAGTAGGCCGTTCGGAAAAAGCCGATGCCGCGTAATTTAAAGTTCAGGACAAAGGCAATTCCTAATGCAAAGGCGAGCTTTAGCGGGATGGTTAAAAATACATAGGCAAAGGTCACGCCCATGGATTTCCAGAAGAGCGTGTCTTCGGTAAACATGTAGCGATAGTTTTCGATGCCGTTAAACACCGGCGGACTCATCAAATCGTAATCCGTAAAGCTGAGGAAAAACGATGAGACGAAGGGGAATGCCGTAAAGAGTATCAGCCCGATGATATAGGGTGATATCCATGCGAGCCCCAGCAGCTTGTTTTCATTCATACATACCTACCTGGCAATCAATGGTTTAATACGAAATCTGCTTTGTTACATTTTCCCAGGCCTGCGATGCGCGGCATGGGAGCTGAAATTCAGGGTGCAACGTCTGGCAACGGCAAAACCTACGTTTGTTTTTCAACGCTTTTTTGTCTTTCGTCGTGGTGTAAGCGCTTCGGGTTTCAAAAGAGCTGAACCGGTGTTCTTGGATACTAAAACATCGTTTTATTTTATATTATTGCGATTTATTTCTGCGTCATTCGCTTAATGGTGGAAATGTGATCAGCGTCGAAACGCTGTTTCAATATAGTGAGGAAGGTGGCATTTTTGACTTTCCACGGACGTTCGCCGCGGCCCATGAGGAAGAGATAATGAAGCAAAAGGGGAGCAGGAATAACAATAGTCACGCAGCGTGGCTAACTACCAGATCTGATAGCAGGTCTACAGATGTACCAATTCGTCATTCAGATAATTCTTACATTCTTGTATGATTTGTTACACCGGAACCAGTCAGGCAGAATTTCACTGCATCCTTAAAAGAAGAACAGTTATGTCAGCGATGGATTTCAAAAAACATACGGATCTCAATTTTCCTCACTATGCTCCCCCGGCGGTCAGCGCTAAAGAAATAGATCTTCTGGGTCTGCTGGACGTCCTGCTGGCAGCAAAAAAACGCATCATCACCATTGTCTTTGCATTTGCACTGGTCGGCCTGGCAATCGCCTTTCTGATACCGCAAAAATGGACCAGTAAAGCGGTCATTACGCCCGCGGAACAGACGCAGTGGAGTTCGCTGCGCCAGATGATGGTGGCGCTCCAGGTGCTTGATGTCGACGTGAAAATTACCCGTGCGGATGTGTTTAATCTGTTTATCAAAAAGTTTCAGTCCCAGTCTCTGCTTGAAGAGTACATGAAGAGCTCACCTTACGTGATGGCTCAGCTCGATGGCGCTGAGGTTGACCCGCTGGAGCTGCACCGCGCGGTGGTCAATATTGCCGAAAAGATGAAGGCTGTTGATAACACGCAGGAAAAAAATGCCGATAAAGCCCCATACCTCTCCTGGACGTTAAGCTTCACAGCCCCAACGGCAGAGGATGCGCAGAAAGTGTTGAATGGTTACATTCAGTACATCTCCCGCATCGTCGAGCAGGAGACCATGCAAAACATTCGCGATCAGCTGATCCTGAGAACCAAAACGGTACAGCAGCAGCTGGAGTTGGATCGGGTCCGTCTGACCAATATCCACAATACCAACCTGCAACGCCTGAACTACTCGCTGGAAGTGGCGAACGCGGCTGGGATCAAAAAGCCGGTTTACAGCAATGGACAGGCGGTGAAAGACGATCCGGATTATTCCGTCGCCCTCGGTGCGGACGGGATTGCGCAGAAATTGCAGATTGAAAAAAATCTCAAGGACGTTTCTGAGCTGAACGCCGATTTCCAGAACCGCGAATACTATCTGGCACAGCTGCAAAAACTCTCCTTCGAAGATGTGAGCCTGGAGCCGTTCAAATACCAGCTTTCACCTTCTATGCCGGTGAAAAAAGATGGCCCGGGCAAAGCCCTCATCGTGCTGCTGGCGTGTATTCTGGGTGGACTGTTCGCCTGTGGCAGCGTGCTGCTGCGCGAGGCTATGAGCACCCGCAACCCGCTGCCGGAACAACTTCCTGAGCCGGTAACGGAATAACATCAAAAAAGGCGCTCAACTGAGCGCCTTTTTTTATTTCAGGAAATCTTCGCGTACCGGCGTAAAGGTATCCAGCAGGGTGCCGGGTTTCAGGCAAACGCAGCCGTGCATCACGTGCGGCGCTTTATAGAGGGTGTCGCCCGCGGTCACCACATGCTTCTCCTCGCCAATGGTGAACTCAAATTCCCCCGAGAGAACGTAGGTGAGTTGCTCATGCGGGTGGTTATGCATCGGGCCAATCGCGCCTTCCTCGAAATTCACTTCCACCGCCATCATCCTGCCGTCGTGCGCCAGAATACGACGCGTCACGCCGTTGCCCAGATCCTCAAGCGTGGTCTCTTTATGGAAAATAAACATATTTTCGCCCTGTTATGTAATGAAACATTGTTTCAATTAACTTATCTCACCCGCCGAGAAAAGGAAACGTTTAGCCAAATAACTGGAAAGGCGATCACAAGTTTGCTTCACTGGGTGAAACGCACAGGAGGAAAGATGAAAACGATCGGTCTGTTAGGGGGCATGAGCTGGGAATCAACGATCCCGTACTACCGCCTGATTAATGAAGGCGTTAAACAGCGTATGGGCGGTCTGCATTCGGCCAGCCTGCTGCTGCACAGTGTGGATTTCCATGAAATAGAAGCCTGCCAGTCGAGCGGGGAGTGGGACAAAGCGGGGCAGATACTGGCGGACGCCGCGCTCGGGCTGGAGCGTGCGGGCGCGCAGGGTATTCTGCTGTGTACCAACACCATGCATAAGGTGGCGTCGCACATTGAAGACCGCTGTTCGCTGCCGTTCTTACATATCGCGGATGCCACCGGGCGTGCCATACGTACCGCCGGCATGACGCGCGTGGCGCTGCTGGGGACGCGCTACACCATGGAACAGGATTTTTACCGCGGGCGGCTGAGCAGCCAGTTCGGGATTGAAAGCCTGATCCCGGAGGAGGCTGACCGGGCGCGCATTAACCAGATTATTTTTGATGAGCTGTGTCTGGGCACCTTCAGCGAAGCTTCGCGCGCCTGGTACGTCAGCGTGATAGAGAAACTGGCGCAGCAGGGAGCGGAAGGGGTCATCTTCGGCTGTACCGAAATCGGTCTGCTGGTGCCGGCAGACCGAAGCCCGATATCGGTCTTCGATACCGCCGCCATCCATGCCGCGGATGCGGTGGAGTTTATGCTGTCATAAAGGTTTTTGCAGGTCAGGTAAGCGAAGCGCCACCTGACGCGCGTGCGCAATCAGATGTTCACTAAAGGCATCAACCAGCGCTGAGGCGGGCCGGTGCAGCGGGCGGATCAGGCTTACGGTAAAGGGAACGGAAACGCTAAAACGGCGCAGAACCACGCCGCTGCTGGCGTAGTCCATGGCCGTGAGCGGGTTCACCACCGAAATACCCACGCCCGCGCGCACCATCGCGCAAATTGACGCCGCACTGTGCGTTTCCATCACCATCCGCCGCTTCACCTGATGTTCGGCAAACAGGCCATCCAGAAGCTGCCGGTAGCTGTCGGTCTGCGACAGGCTGATATAGTTCTCACCGTGAAAATCCGCCGGTGTCAGCACGGTTTTGTGGGCAAGCGGGTGGCTGGCAGGCAGCACGCAGACCTCATCCAGCGACAGCAGCTCCGTGCGTTCCGTTCCCGCTGGCGTGACGAGGGTTTCAGTCAGACCCAGATCGTGGCGCTGGGCCGAAAGCCACTCCTCCAGCAGCGGCGACTCCTGCGGCACGATGGTCAGGCTGACCTCCGGATAGCGGGCCAGAAACGGCTGTAACAGTACCGGCAGGAATGACTGGGAAAAGACCGGCAGGCAGACGATGGACAGTTCGCCCTGGCGGAACTCCCTCAGGCTCTCTGCCGAGCTCACGATCCTGTCCAGCCCGTACCAGGAGCGCTGAACCTCCTCAAACAGACGTAAACCCTGCACCGTTGGATGCAGCCTGCCGCGGGTGCGTTCAAACAGCTTCAGCCCCAGCACTTTCTCAAAACGCGCCAGCTCGCGGCTGACCGTCGGCTGCGAGGTGTGCAGCATGTGCGCGGCTTCAGTGAGATTGCCGGTGGTCATCACCGCATGAAAAATCTCGATATGGCGTAGGTTAACGGCGGGCATAGGGCACCTGATGGCTGAGCGTGTTCCATATCATTTTTGCATAGACTCACGATAAAACGATATTTTTTATTCTCTTCAGGCTATGGCGTAATGATAAAAAACAGATTTCCGGAGACGACCATGCCACGCCCGCTCAACCAGACCGAAACCGATTTAAACGCCGATAACCTGCTGCGCCTGCCTGCCGAATTCGGCTGTCCGGTGTGGGTCTACGATGCGCAGATTGTCCGCGAGAAGATCGCCGCGCTGCATCAGTTTGACGTGGTGCGTTTTGCGCAGAAGGCCTGCTCCAATATTCATATTCTGCGCCTGATGCGCGAGCAGGGCGTGAAGGTTGACTCCGTATCGCTGGGTGAGATCGAACGTGCGCTGGCGGCCGGGTTTGATCCGAAAGCCGACAGCGACGCGATCGTCTTCACCGCTGACCTGATAGACGACGCCACGCTGGCGCGCGTGCACGAGCTGCAAATCCCGGTCAATGCTGGTTCGGTGGATATGCTGGAACAGCTTGGGCAGGTCTCTCCTGGCCATCGCGTCTGGCTGCGCGTCAACCCGGGCTTTGGTCACGGCCACAGTCAGAAAACCAACACCGGGGGCGAAAACAGTAAACACGGGATCTGGTATGCCGATATGCCTGCGGCGCTGGAGGTTTTACAACGCTACAACCTCAAGCTGGTGGGCATTCACATGCATATCGGGTCCGGCGTGGATTATGGCCATCTTGAGCAGGTCTGTGGCGCAATGGTGCGTCAGGTTATCGATTTTGGTCAGGATCTGGAGGCGATCTCCGCCGGGGGAGGGCTTTCGATCCCTTACCGCGAAGGAGAAGAGGCGATCGACACGGATCACTATTACGGCCTGTGGAGCGCCGCGCGTGACAGGATCGCTGCCCATCTGGGCCATGCGGTGAAGCTGGAGATTGAGCCGGGTCGTTTCCTGGTCGCCGAAGCTGGCGTGCTGGTGGCGCAGGTGCGGAGCGTGAAGGAGATGGGAAGCCGTCACTTTGTGCTGATTGATGCTGGCTTCAACGACCTGATGCGCCCGTCCATGTACGGCAGCTATCATCACATTACCGCGCTTGCCGCCGATGGCCGCGATCTGGTCAACGCCCCGCGCATCGAGACCGTTGTTGCCGGCCCGCTGTGTGAATCCGGTGACGTCTTTACTCAGCAGGAAGGCGGGAAAGTCGAAACCCGTTCGCTGCCAGAGGTAAAACCGGGAGATTATCTGGTGCTGCATGATACCGGTGCGTACGGGGCGTCTATGTCTTCCAACTACAATAGCCGCCCGCTGCTGCCGGAAGTATTGTTTGATAACGGCGTGGCGCGGCTGATTCGCCGTCGCCAGACCATTCAGGAGCTGCTGGCGTTAGAGCTGGTCTGATTAAACCACGGCCCTGTTGTCACCGAATCGCGTAACACCAGCGTGCCGGTGAACGGCGGGATCGCTTCAACCGGCTGGTTTTTTGTCAGCCGGATCGCCTGGTCGATTGCCGTGACGATCATGTTGTCGATCGGCAAATATACCGACGACAGGGCAGGCTCCAGCCACTTTGCGCTGGGGGCATCGTCAAAACCAAACAGCGAAATATCCTGCGGGATCTTCAGCCCGGCCTGGTGTAATGCTTTGGAGGCGCCCAGGGCCATATCATCATTACAGGCAAACAGGGCGCTGAACGATGTCTTTTCCGCAATCAGCTCCTTGCACAGCTCGTAACCCCGCGTCATGCCTGCATCGCCGTATTTAATCCGCCGCTCGTCGAGACGAATACCGTGCTTCTCCAGCGCCTTACGGTAGCCCATCAGCCGCGCTTTACCCGTTGGGGTGTGGATCGGGACGGTGATACAGGCGATCTCCCGATGACCCTGGCTTATCAGGTAATCCACCGCTTTGAAGGCCGCGTCCTGCTGTTCAAAGAAGACGCAGCGATCCGCCGCCTGGCTCACTTCACGGTTAATGATCACCAGCGGCGTCTGCACGCTGTTGATCAGCTTCAGGATCGTCTTTTCGCTCATGTATCGCGTGTACAGCACGATGGCGTCGCACTTGCGGTCGGCGAGCATCTGCACCGCCTGTTCTTCCTGTTCAGGGGCGTCGTGACCGTCGGTGACAATCAGCTGTTTTCCGTGCTTTTCGGTCTGCCGTGACGCCTGCTGTAGCAAACGACCAAAGTAAAAACCGTCGAACGTCGAGACGACAAGACCAATGCTGTTGCTGGTCTGGTTAGCCAGCGAACGCGCGAGAAAGTTCGGACGATAGCCCAGCTCCTCCATCGCGCGAAATACCTGCTGACGCGTGCTCTCTTTAACCTGACCTGTGCCGTTCAGCACGCGCGAAACGGTGGCCTTCGACACGCCCGCACGCAGTGAGACATCCAGCATTGTTGCCATTCGAAATTCCTGTTTCCACGTAATGGTTTGCAGTTTAACACAGACCATCCGGCGCATAAGCGACGTGGGAAGGGCAAAACCCCATAACGATCACGCTTTTCGGTAACGATCCTCGCCAGCGGGATAAATGCCTGTCATTGGCATGCCAAAATGGTGATAAATCGCAATCTGGAATACCTCTTACCTCATTGAGAGCTTAATCACAGAACAAAGCGCCTGTGGGCGCTATTTTTGGCATACCAATAGTATCCGGCTGTCCATCTTATTCAATAAAAGCCCTTTTACTGAGGTATTACCCTATGGCATTTCAGGAAAAACTGATCGACGCTCTGGGCAGTTTTGCCACCACCTTCAACAGCTATCGCTATATCCAGGCGATCAAGTCTGCGTTTATTACCTTAATGCCGGTCATCATTGTGGGGGCGTTCTCGGTACTGATCTCCAATATGGTGCTGGATCCGAAAAACGGCCTGGCGAGCTTTCAGTCGCTGTCGTTTCTTGCGGCGTTAAAGCCGATCACCAGCGCGCTCAACTATGCCACGCTTAACTTTCTCAACATCGGTGCGGTGTTTTTAATCGGCATTGAGCTGGGGCGTATTAACGGCATTAAGTCCCTGTTCCCCGGCCTGCTGGCGGTGATCTGCTTTATCTGCGTGACGCCAACCACGGTGGAAATGCTGGTGGACGGCGAGATGCACGTGGTGAAAGACGTGCTGCTGCGCCAGTTCTCTGATACCCGCAGCCTGTTCCTCGGCATGTTTATCGCCATCCTGTCAGTGGAGATTTACTGCTGGCTGGAAAACCGCAGGGGGCTGAAAATCAGGATGCCGGACACGGTGCCGCCGAACGTCGCTGCGTCGTTCTCTGCGCTGATCCCGGCCATTATCACCACCACCGCCATCGCCACCTTTGGCTTCGTGTTTCATCAGATTACCGGCATGTATCTCTACGACGCGGTTTACCAGGTGGTGCAACAGCCGCTGGAGCGCGTGGTGCAAAGCCTGCCGGGGATCCTGCTGCTGATGTTTGTCGCCCAGCTGTTCTGGGTGATTGGTATTCACGGCAACCAGATGATCAAGCCGATCCGCGAGCCGCTGTTGCTGGGGGCAATCACCGTTAACATGAGCGCGTTCGAGCAGGGCAAAGAGGTGCCAAACATCATCACCATGCCGTTCTGGGACGTCTATATGAGCATCGGCGGCTCCGGCCTGACCATCGGCCTGCTGATCGCCGTCATGATTGCCACCAAACGTAAAGAGATGAAGGAGATCGCTAAGCTCTCCATCGGCCCGGGTATTTTTAATATCAACGAGCCGGTGATCTTCGGGATGCCAATCATGCTCAACCCGATCCTGGCTATCCCGTTCATCATCACGCCGCTGGTGACGGGCTCGATTGGCTACTTTGCCACCGTGACCGGATTTGCCGGGAAAGCCGTGGTGATGGTGCCCTGGACCACGCCGCCGCTGATCAACGCCTGGCTGTCAACCGCGGGCTCCATGGGGGCGGTGATCACCCAGTTTATCTGCATCGTGACCGCGGTGATTATCTATCTGCCGTTTGTGAAAATTGCCTCACGCCGCGCAGAGCAGGCCGCGCTGCAACAAGCCACCGATAACGCATGAGGACCGGATGAGCATAAAACAGATAACTATACCGCAGGATTTTATGCTGGGCGCGGCGGCATCGGCCTGGCAGACCGAGGGCTGGAGCGGCAAAAAGCCAGGGCAGGATTCGTGGATCGATCTCTGGTACAAGAACGATCGTCACGTCTGGCACAACGGCTATGGCCCGGCGGTGGCAACCGACTTTATTAATCGCTTCCGTGAAGACGTGGCGCTGATGAAGCAGGCGGGCCTGACGCACTATCGCACCTCGATCAACTGGTCGCGCTTTTTGACCGACTATGAAAACGCCACCGTAGATGAAGAGTACGCCGCCTATTACGACGCGCTGTTCGATGAAATGCACCGTCAGGGCATTGAGCCGATGATCTGCCTGGAACACTACGAATTGCCGGGCGTGCTGCTGGAAACCTACGGCGGCTGGGCGTCGAAGCACGTCGTCGAGCTGTTCGTTCGCTATGCGGAAAAAGTGTTTGAGCGCTTTCACGGCAAAGTCACCCGCTGGTTTACCTTCAACGAGCCGATTGTGGTCCAGACGCGCGTCTACCTTGACGCACTGCGCTGGCCCTATGAGCAGAACACCAGCACCTGGATGCAGTGGAACCACCATAAAGTGCTGGCGACGGCGAAAGTGGTGAAGCTGTTTCGCGAGAAAGGGTATGACGGCTCAGTGGGTTGTATTCTTAACCCGGAAGTGACCTATCCACGCTCGCGCGCACCGCATGACGTGCGAGCGGCAGAGATGTACGATCTGTTCTACAACCGCGTCTTTCTCGACCCACTGGTGCACGGGCGCTATCCGCAGGCGCTCTTTACCCTGCTGGCGCAGCATCAGGTGCGGTGGGACTACACGGCTGACGAGCTGGCGCTGATTGCCGACAACACCGTCGATGAGCTGGGAATTAACCTCTATTACCCGCATCGCGTTAAAGCGCCATCCCGCGCCTGGCACCCGGAGACGCCGTTCCACCCGGCGTATTACTACGAGCCGTTCGAGCTGCCGGGGCGGAGGATGAACACCTCCCGCG
Source organism: Enterobacter cloacae complex sp. GF14B (assembly GCF_004136805.1). Classification (NCBI taxonomy): domain Bacteria; kingdom Pseudomonadati; phylum Pseudomonadota; class Gammaproteobacteria; order Enterobacterales; family Enterobacteriaceae; genus Enterobacter; species Enterobacter cloacae complex sp. GF14B. Next base: position 78,462 of record NZ_QFRV01000003.1, on the reverse strand, counting down.
GCTGGGAGATCTTCCCGCGCATTATTTACGACATGGCGATGCGGATTAAAAACGACTATCGCAACATTGACTGGTTTGTAGCGGAAAGCGGGATGGGTGTGGAGAACGAAGCGCAGTTTCGCAATCGCGACGGCATTATCGATGACGCGTACCGCATCGCGTTTATCAGCGAACATCTTTATTACACGCTGCTGGCGCGGGAGGCGGGGGCTAACTGCCACGGCTATATGCTGTGGGCCTTCACCGACAACGTCTCGCCGATGAACGCGTTCAAAAACCGCTACGGGCTTATTGAGATCGACCTTGAAAACCATCGCGCACGGCGGGCAAAGAAATCGGCGTCCTGGTTCCGCCAGCTGCGCGATGAGCGTGTGCTGACGCTCAGTGTTGACGATGAATGGAAGTAAGCCTTCTGGTAAAATAGCGCACAAACTGGCCGGGAGGACGTCCGGCCCGCGCATTAACTGAAAAACACAGGTGAAAACGTGGATAAGGCTGTCATCCTGCCGGAAAAAAAACAGTACCAGGAGATTGGCGAGGATTTACGGGCGCAGATTATCCAGGGGCATTATCCCGTGGGATCGCGTCTGCCGCCGGAGCGCAACATCGCCGAGACGTATGGCGTGAGCCGCACTATTGTGCGCGAGGCGCTGCTGATGCTTGAGCTTCAGGGGACGGTGGATATTCGCCAGGGGTCTGGCGTGTACGTGATGCGCATTCCGGAGGAGCATGAAAACGAGGAAGAGCGTTTTCTGAACAGTGACGTAGGGCCGTTTGAAATTCTCCAGGCGCGTCAGCTGCTTGAAAGCAACATTGCCGCCTTTGCCGCAAAAATGGCGACGCGGGCGGATATCGACAACCTGCGCCGCATCATCGAGCAGGAGCAACGGGCGATTGCCGCCGACGATCGCAGCCAGGACAACAACAAAATGTTCCACCTGGTACTGGCGGGGGCCACACAAAACCAGATGCTGCTGGCGACCGTTGAAAGCGTCTGGCATCACATGGACAGCAGCCCACTGTGGCAGCAATTCAACGGCCACATCGCCAGCCGCGCATGGCGGCTGAAATGGCTCGGCGACAGGCAAACCATTCTCGCTGCGCTCCGCCGCCGCGACGTGATGGGGGCGTGGCAGGCGATGTTCCAGCATCTTGAAAACGTCAAAAAGAGCCTGCTTGAGCTGTCAGACGAAGACGCACCCGATTTCGACGGCTACCTTTTCGAATCGGTCCCTCTTTTCCAGGGGAAGCTGGTGTGAATATACTGCCGCTTCACGCTGCGCCGCAGTTTACACAGCAGGTGATCGACTGGATCTGGTACGCGTTTGGTGAAGGTATGCCGCGTGCCTTTTTCCAGAGCATTGTCGAGCACAGCCTGACGCCGGGCGAGTTACCGCTCACCTTTATTGCCGTTGAGGATGACCAGCTGCTGGGCACCGTTGGGCTGTGGCGTTGCGATTTAATTTCCCGACAGGATCTCCACCCCTGGCTGGCTGCGCTGTATGTCGATGAAGCCGCTCGGGGAAACGGGCTGGCGGGAAAACTTCAGCAGCATGTTATCGGCTACGCGCGACGCGCCGGGTATCACGAGCTTCATCTCTGGTCTGCCTGTCGCGACTTCTACGAACGTTACGGCTGGCACTACATCGGCGATGCGCTGGAATACCCGGATAAAACCGTCCATCTCTATCGCTGTTCGCTCACGGCTTCCGCGGGCGATACCACCGAGTGACGGCGCACTAAGGTTGGGCTGAACAGGTGAGTAATTTCCGGCGGCGGGCGATGCTCGGCCAGCGCTAACGCCAGTTCTGCCGCCTGCGTTGCCATGGTTACAATCGGGTAGCGCACGGTTGTCAGGCGAGGGCGCACGTAGCGCGACACCAGCACATCATCAAAGCCAATCAGCGAAATTTCTGCCGGGACGTCGATCCCGTTATCATTCAGCACGCCCATTGCGCCGGCGGCCATGGAGTCGTTATAGCTGGCCACGGCGGTGAAATTCCGCCCGCGTCCCAGCAGCTCGGTCATCGCCTGCTCGCCGCCGCTCTCATCCGGTTCTCCGTACGCCACAAGGCGATCGTTGCAGGGCAGACCGGCTTCGCGCAGCGCGTCGTAATAGCCCTGAAGGCGATCTTCCGCATCGGAAATTGGGTGGTTGGAGCACAGATAACCAATTCGGGTATGGCCCTGCTGGATTAGGTGACGGGTTGCGAGCCATGCGCCGTAACGGTCGTCGAGCGCCACGCAGCGGGTTTCAAAACCGGGAATAATACGGTTGATAATCACCATCCCCGGCATCTGTTTCATCAGATGGATCAGCTCGGCGTCGGGGATCATTTTGGCATGGACCACCAGTGCCGCACAGCGATGACGGATCAGCTGCTCAATGGCCTGGCGCTCTTTCTGTTCATTGTGGTAGCCATTACCAATCAGCAGGAAATTTCCGGTGTGATAAGAGACTTGTTCTACGGCTTTGACCATCGCACCGAAAAACGGATCGGATACATCCCCGACCACCAGCCCGATGGTTTCTGTCGACTGCTGGGCAAGGGCGCGCGCGTTGGCGTTAGGGTGATAATTCAGGTTTTCCATGGCGTCCTGCACGGCCTGGCGCGATGCATCACTCGCTTTAGGGGAGTTGTTGATTACGCGGGAGACGGTCGCGACGGAAACACCGGCCAGACGAGCCACATCCTTAATTGTCGCCATTCAATACCTTCTTATAGGGGTAAGCGTTTACACACTAACTAGTGTTGCGGAAAAGCGGCGCGCATTCAAGGGGAGCGGGTGAGCGTCCTCTGCAAACGTGAAGCAGAACATCCCTCGCGGTGTAATCGTTACACGGCCAGTCATGTCTGAATAATGGTAATCTGAACCTTTAGTTACACTTTGCCTCAGGCTGTTGCGATTGTCCGTTAGCAACGATGCGTTATGAATTGCTAGAGTCGAGATCCCAGAGGTATTGATAGGTGGAATCAACTTCGGTTGATTAACACGATTTACACCAACCTGCGTTTTACGCAGGTTTTTTTTTGCCTGTAAGTTCAACCTGTAACAGCAAAAGAGAATATTCACACCTGGTTGCACTTCGGCTCATTCCCTTGCGTTTTCCCGCTGGCGAAGCCTGTCGCCGGAGGCCACAATCAAGATCCCAGAGGTATTGATTGGTGAGAATTCCTGGTACGTTTTCGTACTCTTCTCTTGCACCAACCTGCGCGGATGCGCAGGTTTTTTTTCGCCTCTGTTTTTGCTATCGCTCCCTCACTACTTCTCGTGTAATCTGCCACCATTTATACCTTTCACACTGGCTGGCAAAGGGAGTTGAAATGCTTTTTGGGTTCTTCCGCACACTGTTTCGTGTCCTGTTTCGCATCCGCGTGACTGGCGATACGCAGGCACTCTATGGCGAGCGTGTTCTTATCACACCGAATCACGTCTCTTTTCTTGATGGCGTATTGCTGGCGCTGTTTTTGCCCGTGCGGCCCGTCTTCGCGGTGTACAGCTCCATCAGTGAAAAATGGTACATGCGCTGGCTCAAACCGCTGATTGATTTTGTCCCGCTCGATCCAACCAAACCGATGATGATTAAACATCTGGTGCGTCTGATTGGGCAGGGGCGTCCGGTGGTTATCTTCCCGGAAGGGCGGATTTCAGTGACGGGCTCCCTGATGAAAATTTACGATGGGGCCGGTTTTGTCGCGGCGAAGTCTCAGGCCACCGTCGTGCCGCTACGCATCGACGGGGCTGAGCTGACCTTTTTCAGCCGTCTGAAAGGGCTGGTGAAGCAGCGTCTGTTCCCGAAAATTACGCTGCATATATTACCGCCGACGTCACTGCCGATGCCCGAGGCGCCGCGTGCGCGCGACCGCCGTAAAATCGCCGGGGAAATGCTGCACCAGATTATGATGGAAGCGCGCATGGCCGTTCGCCCGCGCGAAACGCTGTATGAATCGTTGCTGTCAGCCCAGTATCGCTACGGTGCGAAGAAAAACTGCATCGAAGACATCAACTTTACGCCGGATACCTACCGTAAGCTGTTGACCAAAACGCTGTTTGTCGGGCGTATCCTGGAAAAATACAGCAAACAGGGTGAAAAGATCGGCCTGATGCTGCCAAACGCGGGTATCAGCGCGGCGGTGATCTTTGGTGCCGTCTCCCGGGGCCGCATTCCGGCGATGATGAACTACACGGCGGGCGTGAAAGGGCTCTCCAGCGCGATTACCGCGGCGCAAATCAACACCGTCTTTACCTCCCGCCAGTTCCTGGATAAAGGCAAGCTGTGGCACCTGCCGGAACAGCTGACGCAGGTGCGCTGGGTGTTCCTGGAAGATCTGAAAGCAGACGTCACGACCGCCGACAAGCTGTGGATTTTCGCGCACCTGCTGATGCCGCGTCTGGCGCAGGTTAAGCAGCAGCCGGAGGATGATGCCATTATCCTCTTTACCTCCGGCTCTGAAGGCAACCCGAAAGGTGTGGTTCACAGTCACAAAAGCATTCTGGCGAACGTCGAACAGATTAAAACCATTGCTGACTTTACCGCCAACGATCGCTTTATGTCGGCGCTGCCGCTGTTCCACTCATTTGGTCTGACCGTGGGGCTCTTTACGCCGCTGCTGACCGGTGCCGAGGTGTTCCTCTACCCAAGCCCGCTGCACTACCGCATTGTGCCGGAACTGGTTTATGACCGTAACTGCACGGTGCTGTTCGGGACGTCCACCTTCCTCGGAAACTACGCGCGCTTCGCCAACCCGTATGATTTCTTCCGCGTGCGCTACGTGGTGGCGGGGGCAGAAAAACTCCAGGACAGCACGCGCCAAATCTGGCAGGACAAGTTTGGCCTGCGCATTCTGGAAGGCTATGGCGTGACGGAGTGCGCGCCGGTGGTCTCCATCAACGTTCCGATGGCGGCAAAACCCGGAACGGTTGGCCGCATTCTGCCGGGGCTGGACGCGCGTCTGCTGGCGGTGCCGGGTATTGAAGACGGCGGACGTCTTCAGCTGAAAGGGCCGAACGTCATGAACGGCTATTTGCGTGTGGAAAACCCGGGGGTGCTTGAGGCGCCGACGGCTGAGAACGTCAATGGCGAGGTTGAAACGGGCTGGTACGACACGGGCGATATCGTGCGCTTCGACGATCAGGGCTTCGTGCAGATCCAGGGACGCGCAAAACGCTTCGCCAAAATCGCCGGGGAAATGGTCTCTCTTGAAATGGTCGAGACGCTGGCGACCGCAGTCTCAGCAGAGAAAATGCATGCGACCGTGGTGAAAAGTGATGCCAGTAAAGGCGAGGCGCTGGTGCTCTTCACGACAGACGGTGAACTGAAGCGTGACGCGCTGCTCAGGTATGCACGCGAACACGGTATCCCCGAGCTGGCGGTCCCCCGCGATATTCGTTACCTCAAACAGTTACCGGTGCTGGGCAGCGGTAAACCCGATTTCGTGACCCTGAAGGGCATGGTTGAAGAGGCAGAACAGCAAAATGCGTGAGTCAGTGCACACTAACACTTCAATCTGGTCGAAAGGCATGATGGCGGTTATCGCCGCCCAGTTTCTTTCCGCGTTCGGCGATAACGCGTTGCTGTTTGCCACGCTGGCATTGCTGAAAGCTGAGTTTTATCCCGACTGGAGCCAGCCGATCCTACAGATGGTGTTTGTGGGTGCTTACATCGTATTTGCGCCGTTTGTCGGCCAGGTGGCGGACAGCTTCCCGAAAGGTCGTGTCATGATGTTTGCCAACAGCCTTAAGCTTCTGGGCGCGGCAAGTATCTGCTTTGGTATCAACCCGTTTGTCGGCTACACACTGGTGGGCATTGGTGCGGCAGCCTACTCCCCGGCGAAGTACGGTATTCTGGGTGAGCTCACCACCGGTGATAAGCTGGTGAAGGCCAACGGCCTGATGGAGTCCTCCACCATTGCGGCTATTCTGCTGGGTTCGGTGGCGGGTGGCGTACTGGCAGACTGGCATGTGCTCGCCGCGCTTGGCATCTGCGCCCTGATGTACGGTGGCGCGGTGATCGCCAACCTGTTTATCCCCAAACTGGCCGTGGCGCGTCCGGGGCAATCCTGGCGCTTCGGGCCCATGACCGGCAGCTTCTTCAACGCCTGCCGCGTACTGTGGCGTAACGGTGAAACACGCTTCTCGCTGATGGGCACCAGCATGTTCTGGGGGGCCGGCGTTACGCTGCGTTTCCTGCTGGTGCTGTGGGTGCCGGTGGCGCTGGGCATTACTGACAACGCCACGCCGACTTATCTGAATGCCATGGTCGCCGTCGGGATTGTTGTCGGGGCCGGGGCTGCGGCAAAACTGGTGACGCTGGAAACCGTCGCGCGCTGCATGCCTGCGGGGATCCTGATTGGCGTCGGCGTTCTGTTCTTCTCCCTGCAACATGCCATATTGCCTGCCTATGCCCTGCTGTTGCTGATCGGCATGTTAGGCGGTTTCTTTGTGGTGCCGCTAAACGCGCTGTTACAGGAGCGCGGCAAACAGACCGTTGGGGCGGGTAACGCCATTGCGGTGCAAAACCTTGGTGAAAACATGGCGATGTTACTGATGCTGGGGATTTACTCGCTGGCGGTAAAAGCAGGTGCGCCGGTCGTGGCAATCGGGGTAGGATTCGGCGCGCTGTTCGCGCTGGCGATTAGCGGGCTGTGGGTCTGGCAGCGTCGTCGTTGAATTGTGCTGCCTGATGCCCTCACCCCGGCCCTCTCCCACAGAGAGAGGGTGAAAACCCTAAAAACGGCAACGTGCGTTGCCGTTTTGCTTTTATTACGGTGCCGGGTAGGTATAAACCTGATGCACCGCTTCTATCTCCGCTAATACCTCTTCACTCAGGTTCAGATTGAAACTCTCAATATTGGTTTTCAACTGATCCATCGTCGTTGCGCCGAGCAGGGTACTCGCCACAAACGGCTGACGACGCACGAAGGCCAGCGCCATCTGCGCCGGATCGAGTCCGTGGCGTTTCGCGATATCCACGTAGGCCGCAACGGCTTTTTGCGTCTGCTCGCCGCTATAGCGGGTGAAGCGGCTGAAAAGCGTGTTACGCGCGCCAGCCGGTTTCGCGCCGTTCAGGTATTTGCCCGTCAGGGTACCGAAGCCCAGACAGGAGTAGGCGAGCAGCTCCACCTCTTCGTACTGCGTCACCTCCGCCAGACCCACTTCATAACTGCGGTTCAGCAGGCTGTACGGGTTCTGAATGGTCACGATGCGCGGCAGATCGTGTTTATCGGCCAGATGCAGATAGCGCATCACGCCAAACGCCGTCTCGTTGGAAACGCCGATGTAGCGGATCTTACCCGCCCGCTGGCACTCCGTGAGCGCTTCCAGCGTTTCCAGCAGGGTAACGGCCGGAGCACTTTCGTTCCAGGTGTAGCCAAGCTTACCGAAGCAGTTCGTCGGACGCTGCGGCCAGTGCACCTGATAAAGATCGAGATAGTCGGTTTGCAGGCGCTTGAGGCTTGCATCCAGCGCGGCACGGATATTCTTGCGATCGAGGATCTGATTAGGGCGGATCCCGGCATCGTTATTACGGGAAGGTCCGCTGACTTTGGAGGCGATGACCAGCTTTTCGCGATTGCCGCGTTTCGCCAGCCAGTTGCCGACATACGTTTCAGTAAGACCTTGTGTTTCCGGGCGGGGAGGAACGGGGTACATCTCCGCCACGTCAATCAGGTTAATGCCCTGGCTGACGGCGTAATCGAGTTGTGCATGGGCATCGGCTTCGCTGTTTTGTTCACCAAATGTCATGGTGCCCAACCCCAGTTGGCTGATCTCCAGAGCGCTGTGGGGGATACGATGATAATGCATAGCCGGTTTCCTTTTTTAGACATACAGACTGCGTCAGGAACCTCCCGACAAAGGAATATAAACATGGCAGAGGGAAGGCAAAAGGGGAAGGAAAAAATCAAAAAGGCCAGCAAGCTACTGACCTTTATCTGTTTAGCGCTCGATGATCTGGGAGACTTCGTCGCGATTAATCTGCATTTGATTGCCTTCGCGATCGCGGTAACTCACCAGACCGGTATCGTCGTCGACTTCGGGTTTGCCATCGGTCAGGATCATACGACCATCTTTCGTTGACATGACATAGTCGCTGCTACAACCCGATACCGCAAACGCTAAACCGACTGCTGAGATAATTACTGCCCATTTTTTCATCGTTCTCATCCTCACCTGGCTCGTATCAAATCATAGTGTAGTAATAACCTGATATTACGACAGGTGAAAGGGGGGAAATCTTAAAAAGGAGGAGATTATGTTAGCCGGAGCGCAAAATTAGTAAAAAACTATGTTTTCAACAGGAAGTGGCGTGCCAGCAGTGCCCCGGTGAAATTCTTTTTAAGATAGAAACCGCGCGGCAGCGTCAGGATCGGTTCGCCCTGTGCGCCTACCGCTTCAGTGAGCGCTTTGCTATTGGCGGCTTTAGGACGAAGTTGCAGCACTTCGCCATGCCGGGCGGTGATCCGCTCAACCTGTCCCAGCACAATCATGTCCATCAGCTCTTCCCAGTCCTGGGAAAGCAGTCTCTCCTCTTCATCATTCGGACTCCAGAGCAGCGGGGCGCCAACGCGACGCTCTGCCAGCGGGATCTGCCTGTCGCCCTCAACGGGTACCCACAACACCCGCTTCAGCTTATGCCTGACGTGGCTGGTTTCCCAGGTCACTCCGCTGTTACCCGTGAGCGGCGCAACGCAGACAAAGGTGGTTTCCAGCGGCCGCCCCTGGCTATCGATGGGGATCGTCTTCAGTTCCACCCCCAGCGCCGCAAAATCTTGCTCGGGTTTACTGCCCGCGCTTGCGCCCAGCCAGCGTTCCAGCAACACGCCGATCCAGCCCTTATCACGCTTTAGATCGTTGGGTATCGTCAACCCCGCCATCACGGCCAGCTCGCCCAGTGAATAGCCTGCCAGACGTTGCGCCTGCTGGAGCAACTGGGCTTCACTGACGGGAGGGGAGAGCAGTGGGGCGAGAGAATGCATACTAACAACCTTTTGATTAAAAAATGAGCTGATATTTTATCCCTTGTGGACAGAGTTTACCTTTTTCTGAGTGAATATCCCATGCGTATGATTTATTTCATCTTTTTTAGACTATAGCCCGTCGCGCCGCGGCTAAAAAACAGGTTGTGCAATTCTGGTCACTGACAATAAACAGGATCTTACACCATGTTATCCACAGAAAAATGGGATAACTGGGAATAACTGCCACTACTGTTTCAATTTACAGCCTTGACGTGCGATGAAAATCGAATTTTCACACAAATTGTGCCTAACTTATTGGCACAATCTGTGGATAAAACCGACGCTGTTCGATCTTTCATCAGCAGGAGGATCTTTGATGTGACGATCGTCACGTTAATCGCCTCTGGTACCCTTAATTCCAATCTAATATTATGAATTTAAATGATTTATTATTGGCAGGGTAAATTGGCGTTTCGTCGGGTTACAAGGTTGTTCATCGGTAATTCCGCACTTCTTCACAACTATATCCACAGAAAAGGTGAATAAAAATGGTCTCTGTCGCCCGCATCTGTTTATAACTCCTCACTAAATTGTGAGTTATTCAAATGTTATTAGGTTGCAGGCCTGTAAGAGAGTGGTTTACCGCCTCCCTGTAGTGTGAAACAATCATTCATATATCAGATTTAGTTTGGGGTAGTCCGGTGATTGATGACGATGGCTACCGCCCAAACGTAGGAATAGTAATTTGTAATCGTCAGGGCCAGGTGATGTGGGCCCGGCGATATGGTCAGCACTCCTGGCAGTTCCCGCAAGGCGGGATCAATCCTGGAGAGTCCCCAGAACAAGCGATGTACCGGGAGCTGTTTGAAGAGGTTGGTTTAAGCCGAAAAGATGTTCGTATTCTGGCTTCGACCCGCAACTGGTTGCGTTACAAGTTACCGAAACGTTTGGTGCGTTGGGACACAAAGCCGGTTTGTATCGGCCAGAAACAGAAGTGGTTTCTTTTGCAGTTGGTGGGCAACGATTCAGATATCAATATGCAAACCAGCAGCACGCCAGAGTTTGATGGCTGGCGCTGGGTAAGCTACTGGTATCCGGTTCGTCAGGTCGTGTCATTTAAGCGCGATGTATATCGTAGGGTGATGAAAGAGTTCGCAAGTGTCGTGATGCAGCTTCAGGAGACGCCTCCGAAGCCACAGAGCGCACCTGCCTGGCGACGTAAAAGAGGTTAAGCTACGCAAATCATGCTCACCCGCTTGCGAGAAATAGTTGAAAAGGTTGCCAGTGCGCCTCGCCTCAACGAGGCGCTGAATATTCTGGTGACGGACATCTGTCTTGCGATGGAAACCGAGGTCTGTTCGGTCTACCTGGCCGATCATGACCGACGTTGCTACTACCTGATGGCAACCCGCGGTTTAAAAAAACCACGGGGACGTACCGTCACGCTCGCGTTTGATGAAGGTATTGTTGGCCTGGTCGGGCGACTGGCGGAGCCAATCAACCTTGCCGATGCGCAAAAACACCCCAGCTTCAAATATATCCCTTCCGTCAAAGAGGAGCGGTTCCGCGCTTTCCTTGGCGTGCCGATTATTCAGCGCCGCCAACTGCTTGGCGTGCTTGTTGTCCAGCAACGAGAGTTGCGGCAGTACGACGAAAGCGAGGAGTCTTTCCTCGTCACGCTGGCAACGCAGATGGCTGCTATCCTCTCCCAGTCTCAGCTGGCAGCCCTTTTTGGGCAGTATCGTCATACCCGCATCCGCGCGCTTCCGGCCTCGCCGGGCGTCGCGATTGCCGAAGGCTGGATGGATGCCACGCTCCCGCTGATGGAGCAGGTCTATGAAGCCTCGACGCTGGATGAAGCGCTTGAGCGCGAACGGCTTACCGCTGCGCTGGAAGAGGCGGCGAATGAGTTTCGTCGCTACAGCAAACGCTTTGCCGCTGGCGCGCAAAAAGAGACGGCGGCTATTTTCGATCTCTACTCACACCTGCTTTCCGATGCGCGTTTGCGTCGTGAGTTATTTGCCGAGGTCGATAAAGGGTCGGTGGCAGAATGGGCGGTTAAAAAGGTCATTGAAAAATTTGCTGAGCAGTTTGCGGTGCTGACTGACGGTTATCTGAAAGAGCGCGCCGGCGATTTACGCGCGCTTGGGCAACGTCTGCTGTTCCACCTCGATGATACTATTCAGGGGGCGAACGCCTGGCCGAACCGGTTTGTGCTGGTGGCCGATGAACTCTCAGCGACGACGCTGGCTGAATTACCGCAGGACAGGCTGGCGGGCGTGGTGGTGCGCGATGGCGCTGCTAACTCCCATGCCGCCATTATGGTGCGCGCGCTCGGTATTCCGACCGTGATGGGGGCGGATATTCAGCCCTCCGTACTGCATCGCCGTACGCTGGTGGTGGACGGATACCGTGGTGAGTTGCTGGTGGATCCTGAACCGGTTCTCCTTCAGGAGTACCAGCGTCTTATCAGCGAAGAGAATGAATTAAGCAAGCTGGCGGAAGATGACGTCAACCTGCCCGCGCAGCTCAAGGGCGGTGAGCGGGTGAAGGTGATGCTCAACGCTGGCTTAAGCCCCGAGCATGAAGAGAAGCTCGGCAGCCGCATCGATGGCATCGGCCTCTACCGCACTGAAATACCGTTTATGCTGCAAAGCGGCTTCCCGTCAGAAGAGGAGCAGGTGGCGCAGTATCAGGGCATGTTGCAGATGTTTAATGACAAACCCGTCACGTTGCGCACCCTGGACGTCGGCGCGGATAAGCAACTGCCCTATATGCCCATCAGTGAAGAGAATCCCTGCCTCGGCTGGCGTGGGATCCGCATAACCCTCGATCAGCCGGAAATCTTCCTTATCCAGGTTCGTGCCATGCTGCGTGCCAACGCGGCCACGGGGAATCTCAGCATTTTGCTGCCGATGGTCACCAGTATTGACGAGATCGACGAAGCGCGGCGGTTGATAGAACGTGCAGGGCGCGAAGTGGAAGAGATGATCGGCTATGCGATCCCTAAACCCCGTATCGGCGTGATGCTTGAAGTGCCTTCGATGGTCTTTATGTTGCCGCAGCTGGCGACCCGCGTTGATTTTATCTCCGTTGGTACCAACGACTTAACGCAATACATTCTGGCAGTCGATCGCAACAATACGCGTGTTGCCAGCATCTACGATAGCCTGCACCCGGCGATGCTTCGTGCCCTGGCGATGATCGCCCGCGAAGCCGAGCAGCATAATATCGACCTGCGCCTGTGCGGTGAAATGGCCGGCGATCCGATGTGCGTGGCGATCCTGATTGGTCTCGGTTTCCGTCACCTGTCAATGAACGGACGTTCCGTTGCGCGTGTGAAATACCTGTTACGTCACATCGAACAAGATGAGGCGCGCGAACTGGCCGCGCGTAGCCTGGAAGCACAGCTGGCAGCCGAAGTGCGCCATCAGGTGGCTGCGTTTATGGAGCGACGCGGCATGGGCGGTTTGATCCGCGGCGGCCGCTGATCCCCACAAAATAATGACTGCTCGGACGACCCCTCTCCCTTTAGGGAGAGGGATGGGGTGAGGGAGAACAGCGCGCATAAACCCCTATACACATCTTTTACATCTCAGGCGCATCCTCCGCGCCTGCCTTATGCTATGATTCGCAACTTTGGAGCACCTGCCAACGGCGGGAATGCAATTCACCCGCTGTCCACTTTCAGCGGAATAACAACATCTTGTGGTGACAGATGAACAGTGGTTATCTGCATTTTCCGGAATTCGATCCGGTTATTTTCTCAATAGGACCTGTAGCGCTGCACTGGTACGGTCTGATGTACCTGGTGGGCTTCGTTTTTGCCATGTGGCTTGCTGGCCGTCGCGCCAGTCGTCCGGGCAGTGGATGGACGAAGAACGAAGTGGAAAACCTGCTTTATGCCGGCTTCCTCGGCGTATTCCTGGGAGGTCGCATCGGTTATGTCCTGTTCTATAATTTCCCGGTATTCCTGAACGACCCGCTCTATCTGTTCCGCGTCTGGGACGGCGGTATGTCCTTCCACGGCGGACTGATTGGTGTGATCCTCGTGATGGTGATCTTCGCCAGACGCACCAAACGCAACTTCTTCCAGGTGGCTGATTTTATTGCGCCGTTAATCCCGTTTGGGTTGGGCGCAGGGCGTCTGGGCAATTTCATCAACGGTGAGCTGTGGGGGCGTGTCGATCCGAGCGTGCCGTTTACCATGCTGTTCCCGGGCTCCCGCGCAGAGGATATCGCGCTGCTGCCTTCGCATCCTGAGTGGCAGTCCATTTTCGATACCTACGGCGTCCTGCCGCGCCATATGTCACAGCTCTATGAGCTGGCGCTGGAAGGCGTGGTGCTGTTCATCATCCTGAATCTTTATATCCGCAAACCGCGTCCAATGGGGGCTGTCTCCGGTCTGTTCCTGATTGGCTACGGCGCGTTTCGTATCATCGTCGAGTTCTTCCGCCAGCCGGATGCGCAGTTTACCGGTGAATGGGTACAGTACATCAGCATGGGGCAGATCCTCTCCATCCCGATGATTGTCGCGGGTGCCATTATGATGATTTGGGCGTATCGTCGTCGTCCACAGCAACAACTTTCCTGAGGAATCATGAAACAGTATCTTGAATTGATGAAAAAAGTGCTCGACGAGGGCACGCCGAAAAACGACCGCACCGGCACCGGTACGCTCTCCATTTTTGGCCACCAGATGCGCTTCAATCTGCAAGAAGGCTTTCCTCTGGTGACAACGAAGCGCTGCCATCTGCGCTCGATCATTCATGAACTGCTCTGGTTCCTGCAAGGCGATACCAACGTTGCTTATCTACATGAAAACAATGTCTCCATCTGGGACGAGTGGGCAGATGAGAACGGCGACCTGGGTCCGGTCTACGGCAAGCAATGGCGCGCGTGGCCTACCCCGGACGGCCGCCATATCGACCAGATCACGACCGTCATAAACCAGCTGAAAAATGATCCGGACTCGCGCCGTATCATTGTCTCTGCCTGGAACGTGGGTGAACTGGATAAAATGGCGCTGGCGCCTTGCCACGCGTTTTTCCAGTTTTACGTGGCGGACGGCAAGCTCTCCTGCCAGCTCTATCAACGCTCCTGCGACGTGTTCCTCGGCCTGCCGTTTAACATCGCCAGCTACGCGCTGTTGGTGCATATGATGGCGCAGCAGTGCGATCTTGAAGTGGGCGATTTTGTCTGGACGGGCGGTGATACCCACCTCTACAGCAATCATATGGAACAGACGCATCTCCAGCTGACGCGCGAACCGCGTGCATTGCCGAAGCTGGTGATCAAACGTAAACCGGACTCGATCTTCGATTACCGTTTTGATGATTTCGAGATTGAGGGTTACGACCCGCATCCCGGCATTAAAGCTCCTGTCGCCATCTGATACGGCAAATCCTGACACAACCGGTGCTCTTTAGCGCCGGTTTTTTTTCACGCCCGTTTTGTTTTTCGAACCTGTTTCCAGAGATGATGCAACGCGTTGCAACGGGTGAAAATCTCCTGAAAGCGGCTCGTAAAGTTCTGGTTTGACGCTCGCACCGTTTCTGCTATTCCTCCACACTCCCGCCATGAAAAACGAACAAGGCTTTACGCTTATCGAAACCCTTATCGCCGTTTCGCTGGCAGTGATCCTCAGCGCCACAGGACTCTATGGCTGGGACAGCTGGCAGCAGCGGCAGCGGCTTTGGCAAACCGCCTGCCAGGTGCGGGATTACCTGGTGTTTTTGCGCAATGACGCCAACCGTCACAACAGCGAGCACAGGATCGCGCTGTATAACGACGGTGAAAAGAACTGTCTGGCCAGTTCAGCGGTGACCGGTTGTGACAGCGGCGGACCGTTCGTGATGAAGCCGATGTGGCCAGGGGTCACGATAAGCGACATAACACCTGCGCTGGGATTTTACGGTTTAAGAGATACCGCGTGGGCCGGACATATCCGGGTGCAGAGCCGCGCTGGTGGGTGGTGGGTTATTGTCTCAAATGGCGGACGTATCAGGCTGTGTAATGCCGCAGGAGAAGGTGCATGCCAGTAAATCGAAAAGGGTTTTCCCTGCTGGAAGTGCTGATTACGATGACGATAAGCAGCATTCTGTTACTCAGCACGTCACGTTTTTTACCGGGGCTACAGCGGGGGGTTTTACTGCAATCCGGGCAGCAGGAGCTGGAGGATGAGGTCTGGCAACGTCTGTTCGCGGTCGGTAAACAATTTCAGAGAGCAGGATACTGTGCAGGGCATTGCCAGGGACAGGGGATGATCATCGGCAGGCAAGGACGATGTGCGATTGTGCAATGGGATGCGAACAGCAACGGCCAGTGGGATAGCACCGCGTCAGAAAACGACAGTACGGGATTCCGGCTTGAGTCCGGATCGCTTGAAACGCTGCGGGGCGCCACATCCTGTGACGGTAAGGGATGGGATAAGCTCACCGACCCGGATCGGGTCCTGATAGAGCAATTTATGGTCACTAAAACCGATCGTGCCGGCTTTGCGCCGGTCATCAGTATCGAGCTGCGTGCCCGCCGTAAAGGTGAACTGACCGCCCCCTTTTCAGCTCGCCATACCGTAACGGGGTTTAATCTGTGAATCGTCAGCGGGGCATGTCATCGCTGGCGCTGGTCCTGCTATTGCTGGTGCTCGGCACGCTGATCCTCACCGGATTAAATCAGCAGTTGCAAACCTTTAGCACGCTGGTAAGTGGCGAGAGTTTGTCTGTTCGCCAGCAGGCTGCCGTGCAATCTGCACTGGAGTGGGGGCGCGTTCAGGAATGGGCTTTACAGCCAGAGGTTCAGTGCAAACAGACACAGCGTTTGCGGGTCTGTGTAAGGTTGTTTGGGGAGCGTGTTTTGCTTATTGCCGGCAATGACGATCTGTTGCTATGGCAAGGCGGGGACATCGCGGAAGGGCAGATACGCTTTTCCGCCCACGGCTGGAGTGATTTCTGCCCCCTTAAGGAAAGTACGCTATGTCAGTTACCCTGAGCAGACAAAAAGGATTTAGCATGGTTGAGGTTTTGCTGGCAATGATGTTGCTGGTTGTGGTTGTGACGGCGTTATCCGGATATCATCGCGCGCTGGCAGCCCGGTATGCGGCGCTTAGCCAGTATCGTCAGCTATGGCATCATGCATGGAATCAATCGCAGATCTCAACATTAACGCTCCCGCCGGGCTGGCAGGTCAGTCGGGGGCAGACAACACAGTCCGGATGTGTCAGCATCACGGTCACACTTATTTCTCCTATGGGGCGGCAGGGCGCGTTAACGCGTCTGCACTGCCCGGTTAGCCGCTAGTCGGGAGCGTTTATGCTAAGGGTTTACCACTCAAATCGTCTGGATGTGCTGGAAGCACTGATGGAGTATATCGTTGAGCAAGAGCGTCTTGACGATCCGTTTGAGCCAGAAATGGTGCTGGTGCAGAGCACCGGTATGGCGCAGTGGCTGCAAATGTCCCTTTCGCAGAAATTTGGCATTGCGGCGAACATCGATTTTCCGCTGCCCGCGAGCTTTATCTGGGAGATGTTTGTTCGCGTCCTGCCGGACATCCCTGAGCAGAGCGCCTTCAACAAACAAAGCATGGCCTGGAAACTGATGACGCTGCTGCCGGACATGCTGGCGCGTGATGAGTTTGCCATGCTGCGGCACTACCTGAATGACGACACCGACAAGCGTAAACTTTTCCAGCTGGCCTCACGTACTGCCGACCTCTATGACCAGTATCTGGTTTACCGTGCAGACTGGCTGATTCGCTGGGAAGCAGGAGAATTAGTCGATGGGTTACCGGAAGCGCAAATCTGGCAGGCGCCGCTCTGGAAAGCGCTGGTCGAGCATACCGGGAAACTCGGTCAGCCTAAGTGGCACCGTGCTAACCTGTACGAACGCTTTATCTCGATACTTGAGAACAGCGCAGAACGGCCAGCCCGTTTGCCGTTACGCGTGTTCATTTGCGGTATCTCCGCGTTGCCCCCTGTCTACCTGAACGCGCTAAAAGCGCTCGGTAAGCACACTGATATCCATATCCTCTTTACCAACCCGTGTCGGCACTATTGGGGGGATATTCAGGATCCGCGCTGGCTTTCACGGCTGGTCACCCGTCAGAGAAAACGTCTCTTTGAAGAACGCGCGGTGCCGCTGTTTAAAGACAGTGAAAACGCGGCGCAGCTTTTTGATGAAGAGGGGATTCAGAACCTGCCGAACCCGCTGCTTGCCTCGTGGGGCAAGCTCGGACGTGACTATATTTATCTGCTTTCAGATATCACCTCCTCGGGAGAAGGTGATGTGGATGCGTTTGCCGATATTACGCCGGATAGCCTGCTGCACAATATTCAGCTTGATATTCTGGATTTAGAGAACCGTGCCGTTGCCGGGATCACTGCCGAGGAGTTTGCGCGAAGCGATAAGAAGCGAAAACTGGATCCTGACGATCGTAGTATCGCGATCCACGTTTGTCACAGCCCACAGCGTGAAGTTGAAATTCTTCATGACCGCCTGCTGGCCATGTTGCAGGACGACCCAACCCTGACACCGCGCGATATCGTGGTGATGGTGGCGGATATCGACAGCTACAGCCCGTTTATTCAGGCGGTATTTGGCAGCGCAACGGGCGACCGCTATCTGCCCTACGCAATCTCTGACCGTCGCGCTCGTCAGTCACACCCGGCGCTACAGGCCTTTATCAGCCTGCTTTCGCTGCCTGATAGCCGGTTTATCTCTGAGGATGTGCTGGCACTGCTGGATGTGCCAGTTCTGGCCGCACGTTTCAACATTAACGAAGAGGGGTTGCGCTATCTGCGCCAGTGGGTCAACGAATCCGGTGTCCGCTGGGGTATCGACGATGATAACGTCCAGGAGTTCGAACTGCCAGCAACCGGCCAGCATACCTGGCAGTTTGGGCTGACGCGCATGCTGCTGGGGTATGCAATGGAGAGCATCCACGGCGAATGGAATGACGTGCTGCCGTACGATGAATCCAGTGGGTTGATCGCGGAACTGGTTGGTCACTTAGCCTCGCTGCTTATGCAGCTCAACCGCTGGCGCCGTGCATTGATGCAGCCCCGCCCGCTCGAAGAGTGGCTGCCAGTTTGCCGCGAAATGCTGAATGATTTCTTCCTGCCGGACAGCGAAACTGAAGCCGCCATGGCGCTTATCGAGAAGCAGTGGCAGGCCATCGTTGATGAAGGGGTTAATTCGCACTATCACGAGGCGGTTCCCCTTTCGCTTCTGCGTGATGAGCTGACGCAACGTCTCGATCAGGAGCGCATCAGCCAGCGCTTCCTTGCGGGGCCGGTGAATATTTGTACCCTGATGCCAATGCGTTCAATCCCGTTCAAAGTGGTCTGTCTGCTTGGCATGAACGACGGTATTTATCCGCGTGCGCTGCCGCCTCTGGGCTTTGATCTTATGAGCGCACAACCGAAGCGGGGTGACCGCAGCCGCCGCGATGATGACCGTTATCTCTTCCTTGAGGCGCTGATGTCTGCGCAAAGCAGGCTGTATATCAGCTATATCGGACGTTCAATTCAGGATAACAGCGAGCGTTTCCCGTCTGTGCTGGTGCAGGAGCTGGTGGACTACATTGGACAGAGCCACTATCTGCCGGGCGATGAAGCCTGCAACTGCGACGAAAGCGAACGTCGGGTGATAGCGCATATCACTTGCCACCATAGCCGTATGCCGTTCGATCCTGTCAACTACGTTCCTGATGAACTGCAAAGCTATGCCCGCGAGTGGCTTCCCGCCGCGAAGAAAGCGGGGACGCCGCAAACCGATTTTATTCAGGCGCTCGAACCGCGCGCTATAGACACCCTCACGTTTGAGCAGCTACAGCGCTTTTGGGCACACCCGGTTCGGGCGTTTTTCCAGCAACGCTTGCAGGTGAATTTCCGCTCTGAAGAGAGCGAAATCCCCGATGCGGAACCGTTTATTCTTGATGGGCTGGAGCGTTTTAAGCTTAATTCCCAGCTTCTGAATGCGCTGGTTGACGAAGAAGACGCCAGTAAACTGTTTCGACGTTACAGGGCGTCGGGATTACTTCCGTATGGTGCATTCGGCGAAATCGTCTGGGATGCCCAGTGCGAGGAGATGCGAGCGCTAGCTGACCGCGTTATCGCGTGTCGGCAGCCGGCGAGCAGCATTGAAATCGATCTCGATTGTAACGGTATGCACCTTAGCGGCTGGCTCACGCACGTGCAGTCTGACGGGCTGCTGCGTTGGCGCCCATCCATGCTCAGCGTTTCACATGGCCTGCAACTCTGGCTCGAACATCTTGTCTACAGTGCGAGTGGTCACGAAGGTGAAAGCCGGTTGTTTGTACGTAAGGACGGCGAATGGCGCTTCCCGCGGATGGAGCCTGAGCAGGCGTTGACGTACCTGTCGCTTTATATTGAAGGTTACCGTCAGGGCATGAACAAACCCCTGCTTTTGCTGCCTGAAAGTGGGGGGGCATGGATAAAAGCCTGTTATGACGCGCAGAATGATGCCATGTTAACGGATGAGGCTTCGCTCCAGAAAGCGCGCAGCAAGTTTTTGCAGGCCTACGAAGGGAACATGATGGTACGTGGCGAAGGTGACGATGTCTGGTATCAACGTTTATGGCGAACGCTGGAGCCAGAATATTTCGACATTATCACCCAGGAGGCGCAACGCTACCTGTTACCGTTATACAAATTTAATCAGTCCTGAGTGCTGTATAAAAATTGCGCAGTATGAGGTGTTCATTTATGATGCACCTCTTATCACGGACTGATGTACCCAAAGAAAGAGATGCTGGCGTGTCCAGCACGCACGTTGTTAATGATGTAGCCGTGATAAAGAGGTCGTAATGCCAGGCAGCACCTTGTTCAAAGCGTTTGTTTTGTTTATCGCCCTTTGGGCTCCCGTCACACAGGCCGATTCCGGTTGGCAACCTGTCAAGGAAACAATCCGTAAGAGCGATAAGGACACCCGTCAGTATCAGGCGATTCGTCTTGATAACGGGATGACCGTACTGCTGGTTTCCGATCCTCAGGCGGTGAAATCGCTCTCCGCGCTGGTTGTGCCGGTGGGTTCGCTGGAAGATCCTGACGCCCATCCTGGGCTGGCGCACTACCTTGAGCACATGACGCTGATGGGCTCTAAAAAATACCCACAGCCTGACAGCCTGTCCGAATTTCTGAAAATGCATGGCGGCAGCCACAACGCCAGTACCGCGCCGTATCGCACCGCGTTTTACCTGGAAGTGGAAAATGATGCGCTTGATGGGGCGGTGGACCGTCTGGCGGATGCCATCGCCGCACCGCTGCTGGATAAAAAATACGCTGACCGTGAACGTAATGCCGTGAACGCCGAACTGACGATGGCGCGCACGCGAGACGGTATGCGCATGGCGCAGGTTAGTGCTGAAACCATCAATCCGGCGCACCCGGGTTCGCGCTTCTCAGGCGGCAACCTTGAAACGCTGAGCGACAAGCCAGGTAGCCCGGTGCTCGATGCGCTGCATGCGTTTCGTGAAAAATACTATTCCGCCAATCTGATGAAAGCGGTTATCTACAGCAATAAACCGTTGCCGACGCTGGCAAACATGGCCGCGCAGACCTACGGCAGGGTGCCAAATAAAAATATCGATCTGCCGCAGATTAACGTGCCGGTTGTCACGGACGCGCAAAAAGGCATTGTTATTCACTATGTGCCGGCCTTGCCGCGCAAGGTGTTACGCGTTGAATTCCGTATTGATAACAACACGGCGCAGTTCCGCAGCAAAACCGACGAGCTGGTGACGTATCTTATCGGCAACCGCAGCCCGGGTACGCTCTCCGACTGGCTGCAAAAGCAGGGGCTGGTGGAAGGTATTCGCGCTGACTCCGATCCCGTTGTAAATGGGAATAGCGGCGTGCTGGCCATCTCCGCGACGCTGACCGATAAAGGGCTGGCTCACCGGGACGACGTCGTTGCGGCCATTTTCAGTTACCTCTCTCTGCTGCGCGACAAAGGCGTCGATAAACGCTACTTTGACGAGCTGGCGCACGTGCTGGATCTCGATTTCCGCTATCCCTCTATCACGCGTGATATGGACTACGTTGAGTGGCTGGCAGATACCATGATCCGCGTGCCGGTGGAACATACGCTGGATGCGGTAAATATTGCCGACCAGTTTGACGCCGGAGCGCTCAAAGCGCGTCTGGCGATGATGACTCCGCAGAATGCCCGCGTCTGGTATATCAGCCCGAACGAACCGCATAACAAAATGGCCTACTTCGTTGATGCCCCGTATCAGGTTGAAAAAATCAGCGAACAGACCTTCGCGGGCTGGCAGAAAAAGGCGGGGGAAATTGCGCTGAAGTTACCGGAGCTTAACCCCTACATCCCGGACGATTTCTCGCTGATCAAACCCGCAAAGGCGTATCCGCACCCGGAGCTGATTGTTGATGAGCCGACGCTGCGCGTGGTCTACACCCCAAGCCGCTATTTCGCCGACGAGCCAAAAGCGGATGTCAGCGTGGTGCTGCGTAACCCCAAAGCAATGGACAGCGCCAGAAACCAGGTGCTGTTTGCGCTTAATGATTATCTGGCCGGTATTGCCCTCGATCAGCTCAGCAACCAGGCTGCCGTTGGTGGTATCAGTTTCTCCACCAACGCCAATAACGGCCTGATGGTGAATGCCAACGGCTATACCCAGCGTTTGCCGCAGCTGTTCCAGGCGCTGCTGGACGGTTATTTCAGCTATACGCCTACGGAAGAACAGCTCGAGCAGGCTAAGTCCTGGTATGCCCAGATGATGGATTCTGCCGAGAAGGGTAAAGCCTACGATCAGGCGATTATGCCAGCACAGATGCTGTCGCAAATTCCGTACTTCCAGCGCGAAGATCGCCGCGCGATATTGCCCTCAGTCACCTTAAAAGAGGTGCTGGCTTACCGTGATGCGCTGAAAACCAATACCCGTCCGGAGTTCCTGGTTGTAGGGAATATGAGCGAAGATCAGGCTAAAACGCTGGCGCAAAACGTCCGTGCGCAACTGGGTTCAAAAGGCGATGAGTGGTGCCGTAACCAGGATGTGCTGGTAGAGAAAAAGCAGAACGTGATCTTCGAAAAAGCGGGAAGCAGCACGGATTCCGCGCTGGCCGCGGTGTTTGTCCCTGTCGGTTATGACGAATTTACCAGCTCTGCCCAGAGTGCTGTGCTTGGTCAAATTATTCAGCCGTGGTTTTACAACCAGCTGCGCACCGAAGAGCAGCTGGGCTATGCGGTGTTCGCTTTCTCCATGAATGTGGGCCGTCAGTGGGGGCTGGGCTTCCTTCTGCAAAGCAGTGACAAGCAACCCGCTTACCTGTGGCAGCGTTATCAGGCGTTCTTCCCGCAGGCGGAAGCAAAACTGCGCGCCATGAAGCCGGAAGAGTTTGCCCAAATCCAGCAGGCGGTTATCGCCCAGGTGATGCAACCGCCGCAGACGCTGGGTGAAGAGGCCTCGCAGCTGAGCAAAGATTTTGATCGCGGTAATATGAAATTTGATTCGCGTGATAAAATAGTGGCCGAAATAAAACAGCTGACGCCACAAAAGGTTGCCGATTTCTTCCATCAGGCGGTAGTAAAACCGCAGGGTATGGCCATCCTGTCTCAGGTTTCTGGCAGCCAGAACGGGAAAACGGACTACGTAAAATCAAAAGAGTGGACCGTCTGGAAGAGCGTCAGCGCGCTGCAACAAACAATGCCCTGGAGTAAGAAAGAATGACCCATACCGCTGAGCCGCTTGATCCCCTAAGTTTACCTCTACAGGGTGAGCGACTGATTGAAGCCTCAGCGGGAACGGGAAAAACCTATACCATCGCCGCGCTCTATCTGCGTCTGCTGTTGGGGCTCGGCGGCAACGCCGCTTTTTCGCGCCCGTTAAGCGTGGAAGAGCTGCTGGTGGTAACCTTCACCGAAGCGGCCACTGCCGAGCTGCGTGGCCGTATTCGCAGCAACATTCATGAGCTGCGCATTGCCTGTCTGCGTCAGACGACGGATAACCCCCTCTACGCGAGCCTGCTGGACGAGATTGCGGATAAGCAACAGGCCGCGCAATGGCTGCTGCTGGCCGAACGGCAAATGGATGAAGCGTCCGTCTTCACCATTCACGGTTTTTGTCAGCGCATGCTGAGCCTGAATGCGTTTGAATCCGGCATGCTCTTTGAGCAGCAGCTTATTGAAGATGAATCCGAGCTTCGCTATCAGGCCTGTGCGGATTTCTGGCGTCGACACTGTTATCCGTTGCAGCGCGACATTGCCGAAGCGGTTCACGCCCTGTGGAAAGGTCCGGAAGAGCTTCTTCGCGCCATCGACCGTTACCTGCAAGGCGAGGCGCCGGTCATTAAATCTCCTCCGCCTGCCGATGAAACGCTGGCCTCGCGCCATGAAAAGATCGTCGCCAAAATTGCCGCGCTTAAGCAGAAGTGGAATGAGTCGGTCGGTGAAATTGATGCAATCATCGAAAACTCAGGCATCGACAGACGCAAGTTCAACCGTGGGAACCAGGGGAAGTGGATCGAAAAGATCAGCGCCTGGGCCCAGGAGGAGACGCGGGGCTACCAACTTCCGGACGCACTGGAAAAATTTTCGCAACGCTTTTTGACCGAGCGAACCAAAGCCGACGGTATTGTGCCTGAGCATCCCCTGTTTGTGGCGATTGAAGCGCTGCTTGCGGAGCCATTAACGCTCAATGACCTGATGATCACCCGCGCCATGACGGAGATCCGCCAGGCCGTCGCGCGCGAAAAACGTCGCCGGGGCGAGCTGGGGTTTGATGACATGCTGAGCCGCCTGGACGAAGCCCTGTCCAGCGAGAATGGTGAAGCGCTCGCCAGCGCGATCCGTACCCGTTTTCCGGTGGCGATGATTGACGAATTTCAGGACACCGACCCCCAGCAGTACCGCATTTTTCGCCGCATCTGGCGACAGCAGCCCGACACTGCCCTGTTGTTGATTGGCGACCCTAAACAGGCGATTTACGCCTTCCGTGGGGCAGATATCTTCACCTATATGAAAGCCCGTAGTGAAGTTGTCGCGCATTACACGTTAGACACCAACTGGCGTTCCGCTCCGGGGATGGTTGAGAGCGTCAATGCGCTGTTCAGCCGTATGGAGACGGCGTTCATGTTCAAGGAAATCCCTTTTCTGCCGGTGAAATCCGCCCCAAAAAACGCATCCCTGCGCTTCGAAGTCAGTGGCGCGGAGCAGCCCGCCATGACCTTCTGGCTGCTTGAAGGGGAAGGCTATGGCGTTGCTGATTATCAGGCGGCGATGGCCCAGCACTGCGCCGCGCAAATCCGTGACTGGCTGAGCGCAGGCAACCGCGGCGAGGCGCTGCTGTGGAAGGGGGAACAGGCAAATCCTGTTAAAGCCTCTGATATTACCGTGCTGGTGCGCAGTCGTCAGGAAGCGGTGTTAATCCGCGATGCGCTAACATTGCTGGATATTCCGTCAGTGTATCTCTCTAACCGTGACAGCGTGTTCGACACGCTGGAAGCCCAGGAAATGCTCTGGCTGCTTCAGGCGGTACTGGCGCCGGAGCGCGAAAATACGCTTCGAAGCGCGCTGGCCAGCTCTATGCTGGGGTTGAACGCGCGCGATATTGATGAGCTCAACCATGACGAAAACGCATGGGATGCGGTGGTTGAAGAGTTTGTCCATTACCGTGAACGCTGGCAAAAACGCGGCGTCATGGCGATGCTGCGCGAATTGATGACGCGGCGTCAGATTGCCGAAAATATGCTGGCGTCATCCGGCGGTGAAAGGCGTCTTACCGATATTTTACACATTAGCGAACTGTTGCAGGAAGCCGGCACCCAGCTTGAAAGTGAACATGCCCTCGTGCGCTGGCTGGCGCAGCAAATCGCGGATCCAAACAGTAACGCCTCAAGCCAGCAGATGCGTCTTGAGAGCGATAAGCATCTGGTGCAAATCGTCACCATTCACAAATCGAAAGGTCTCGAGTATCCGCTGGTCTGGCTGCCCTTTATCGCCAACTACCGCGTTCAGGATCAGGCCTATTATCATGACCGCGAGACTTTCGATGCGGTGCTCGATCTCAGCAAGGCGGAAACCAGCGTTGAGCTGGCGGAAGCGGAGCGTCTGGCGGAGGATTTGCGCCTGCTTTACGTGGCGCTGACCCGTTCTGTCTGGCATTGCAGCCTGGGCGTCGCGCCGGTTTTCCGCCGTCGCGGGGAGAAAACAGGGGAGAGCGATTTCCATTTAAGCGCCTTAGGGCGGCTTATTCAGCGTGGTGAGCCGAAAGATGCGGCGGGGTTGCGCCTCTGTATTGAGTCGCTTTGCGGAGACGATATCGCCCTGCATATCCCTTCTCTGCCAGACAACAGCCGCTGGGAAATGGCGCAAGAGCCCGTGACCGATCTTAACGCGCGCCAGATCACACGGGTGCTTGCCGACGACTGGCGCGTCACCAGCTACTCTGGCCTGCAACAGCACGGGCAAAGTATTGCGCAGGATCTCATGCCGAAGCTGGACGTGGATGCCGCAGGGGTAGGCGATGTTCCGGTTGAACCGACGTTAACTCCGCATCAGTTCCCACGCGGCGCGTCGCCGGGCACCTTTTTGCACAGCCTTTTTGAAGAGCTTGATTTCACCCAGCCTGTCAGTGAGGAGTGGGTGCTGAAGATGTTGCAGAGCGGAGGCTATGACGCGCACTGGCAGCCCGTTCTCACTGACTGGATCAACGCCATTTTGCAAGCGCCGCTGACGGCGCAGGGCTTCTCTCTTCGCCAGTTAACGGCCAAAAATAAGCAGGTTGAGATGGAGTTTTATCTGCCCGTCGCAGGCCCGCTTAAGGCCGACGCGCTCGATGCGCTTATCCGTCAGTACGATCCGCTGTCAGCCGGTTGCCCGCCGCTGAACTTCCGTCAGGTGCAGGGCATGCTGAAAGGGTTTATCGACCTGGTCTTCCGTCACGAAGGACGGTACTACCTGCTGGATTACAAATCAAACTGGCTGGGCGAGAACAGCGCAGCCTATACCCAGCAGGCGATGGCGGCGGCCATGCAAATGCATCGCTACGATCTGCAATATCAGCTCTATACCCTGGCGCTGCACCGCTATTTGCGCCACCGTATTGCGGATTACCGCTACGACGATCATTTTGGCGGCGTCATCTACCTGTTCCTGCGCGGGGTTGACGCTGCCGATCCGCGCTCCGGGATCTTCAGCACTCGTCCGGATGCGGAATTGATTAATAAAATGGATAACCTGTTTGCAGCAAACACGGAGGAGATGGCATGACGATGCAGGACTTATTGCTGGATGCGGTAGAGCAACGCGTGCTGCGTCAGCTGGACGTGCAGTTTGCCATGATGATTGCCGCTGACCAGCCCGCCGTGATGCTTGCCGCTGCCCTGTTGAGTAAAGATGCCGGAGAGGGGCATGTGTGTCTGCCGCTCTCGCGTCTGGTGGTTGACGAGAAAATGCCGCCTGTCCTCCAGTCCTGCTTTGCGCTGCTGGGAGATAAGGTGGACTGGCAGAAAATCTTGCGGGAATCGTCAGCCGTTGGGCCGGGAGACAACCAGGCACCGCTGATCCTGACGGGGGAGCGCTTATACCTGAACCGCCTGTGGCGAAATGAATTGACGGTAGCGCGTTTCTTTAGTGAGACCAATGCGCCGCTTCCCTGCGACGAAGCACAGCTTCGCCAGACGCTGGACAGGCTGTTTGACTCCGGTGAGGACACAGACTGGCAGAAAGTGGCGGCGGCCGTCGCCCTGACGCGGCGGATCTCGGTGATATCCGGCGGCCCGGGAACGGGGAAAACAACGACCGTCGCAAAGCTGCTGGCAGCCCTGATACAGCTTTCAGGAGAGCAGCGATGCCGTATTCGTCTGGCGGCGCCCACCGGGAAGGCTGCGGCGCGTCTGACCGAATCACTGGGCGGCGCGATGCAACAGCTGCCGCTCACTCAGGAGCAGCTTGCGCTTTTCCCGGGTGAAGCAAGTACTCTGCACCGTCTGCTCGGTGCGCAGCCGGGTAGCCAGCGGCTGCGCTACCATGCGGGTAATCCGCTGCATCTGGACGTGCTGGTGGTGGATGAAGCCTCCATGATCGACCTGACCATGATGTCGCGCCTGATTGATGCTCTGCCACCCCATGCGCGGGTGGTTTTCCTGGGCGATCGCGACCAGCTCGCCTCTGTAGAAGCCGGGGCGGTGCTGGGGGATATCTGTACCTACGCCAGTTACGGTTATACCGCCGCGCGGGCGCAGGAGCTCGCCCGTCTGACCGGTTGTTCGCTTGAACCCGATCACACGCCGATCGCGGGCGCACTGCGTGACAGCCTCTGCCTGCTGCAAAAAAGCTACCGTTTCGGTAGCGACTCCGGCATCGGCCAGCTGGCTGCGGCGGTCAACCGTGGCGACAGGCACGCCACGCGCACGGTGTTTGACGGTTCCTTCACTGACATTGAAAAGAAATCGCTGCAAAGCGGGGAAGAGTATCAGGCTATGCTTGAGGAGGCTCTCCAGGGATACCAGCATTTTCTGAGCTGCGTGCAGCAGCGCAGTCAGCCCGGACAGGTCATCGCCGCATTTGGCGAATACCAGCTTCTGTGCGCATTGCGGGAAGGGCCGTTTGGCGTCACGGGCCTGAACGACAGGCTGGAGCAGTTGCTGGTGCAGAAACGCAAAATTAACCGTCAGCTGCATTCGCGATGGTATGAAGGCCGGCCAGTGATGATCTCCCGCAACGACAGTGCGCTGGGGCTGTTCAACGGGGATATCGGCATTGCGCTCGATCGCGGTAACGGTCTGCGCGTCTGGTTCCAGCTACCGGACGGTAGCGTGAAGTCCGTCCAGCCCAGCCGCCTGCCAGAGCATGAAACGGCATGGGCGATGACGGTACATAAATCTCAGGGCTCCGAGTTCAACCATGCGGCGCTGATCCTGCCGACACAGCTGTCGCCGGTAGTGACCCGCGAACTGGTCTACACCGCCATTACCCGTGCGCGCCAGCGCCTGTCGCTGTATGCGGATGAGCGCGTGTTGAGTCAGGCGATTGCCACCCGTACCGAGCGCAGAAGCGGATTAAGCGCGATATTTGAATCTGTCTGAGTGAACACCCTCTCCAACAGGAGAGGGTGACTGTTATCCCAGGTCCGCCATTAACACCTTCGAGCGGCGCTGGTAGTTGTACATCTCTTTCTTACTTTCCGGCAGGGAATCAATATCCACCGGCGTGAAGCCGCGCTCCTGGAACCAGTGAATACTGCGCGTGGTGAGCACGAACAGCTTGCTCAGACCCATCTGGCGCGCCTGTGCCGCCACGCGTTCAAGCAGCACTTCCCCCCGTGAGGAGCTACGGTAATCAGGATGCACGGCGACGCACGCCATTTCGCCAATCTGCTCTTCCGGGAACGGATAAAGCGCCGCACAGGCAATGGTCAGGTTATCGCGCTGAATGATGGTGAACTTGTCGATCTCCATCTCCAGCTGCTCCCGGGAGCGGCGAACCAGAATGCCCTGTTGTTCCAGCGGACGGATCAGCTCCAGAATGCCGCCGATATCGTTGATGGTGGCACGGCGGATCTGCTCGGCGCTCTCCATGACGATCTGCGTACCGATCCCGTCCCGGGAGAACAGTTCCTGCAACAGCGCACCGTCTTCCTGATAGCTGATCAGGTGGCTGCGGCGCACCCCGCTGCGGCACGCTTTAACGGCGCCGCGCAGAAAACGCACGGTACCGGAATAGTAATCGCCTTCTGCTTCCAGCGCTTCCACGCGCGCCTGGGCTTCATTCGGAAAAAGTTCTGGCACAATTACGCCCTCATCGTTCACGACACCCTGCGAGGAGCAAAAGCCGATCATTTTTTCCGCTTTCAGCTTGATGGCCAGCTGGGTGGCAATCTCTTCTGAGGTCAGATTAAAACTTTCACCCGTTACGGAGACGGCAACGGGCCCCATCAGGACGATCGCGCCATTGTCTAACTGGCGGTGAATGGCGTCTTCATCAATACGGCGGATGCGACCGCTGTGGCAGTAATCCACGCCATCGTCCACGCCGAGCGGCTGAGCGATGATAAAGTTGCCGCTCACCACGTTAATGTGCGCGCCCTGCAACGGCGTATTATTCAGGCTCATCGACAGGCGGGCGGTGATATCGAGCTGCAACAGACCCGCCGCCTGTTTGACCAGTTCGAGGGTTTTCGCATCCGTCACGCGCGTGTGTTTGTGGTAGATCGGCTCATGGTGATGGGCGGCCAGGTTGGCTTCGATTTGCGGACGTGCGCCATACACCACCACCAGACGGATGCCGAGGCTGTGCAGCAGGCCGATATCATTGACGATGCTGGAAAAGTTTTCATGCTCAATGGCTTCGCCGCCAAGCATGATGACAAACGTTTTTCCCCGATGGGTGTTGATATAGGGAACAGAATGGCGGAATCCCTGGACCAGTTCGGTTCTGCGTTCCTTAACCATGACACAACCCTTAGTGAATGTTTATTCGTAATTTATGTATTTTTATTCGATCGTGGCCGCGTGTGCAAGCCTAAATTTTCTGCGACCCACAGAAAATAATAAGTAATCCGTGCGTTAACGTATGATTGTTTACCCTTTTATAGATGACAGTTTATGCGTCATTCGTTAAAGTTTTCGGTCAATTTGGGCGTTTTGTTCATCAATCAGATTTCTTGCTCGGGAGAAGCATGTCGGGATCCAATTCAGCAATAAGCCGCCGCCGCCTGTTAAAAGGGGCCGGGGCGATGTGGTTGCTTAGCGTCAGCCAGGTGGGTCTTGCCGCCACAAGCCAGGTAGTCGCGGTGCGCGTCTGGCCGTCGTCGACCTATACGCGCGTGACGGTCGAGTCCAATCGCGTGCTGAAATACAAGCAATTTGCCCTCAGCAATCCTGAACGTGTGGTGGTTGATCTCGAAGGTGTGAACCTCAACTCCGTGCTTAAAGGCATGGCAGCACAAATCCGTGGCGACGATCCGTTTATCAAATCGGCGCGCGTCGGGCAGTTCGATCCGCAAACCGTGCGCATGGTGTTTGAGCTGAAGCAGAACGTGAAACCGCAGCTCTTTGCCCTTGCGCCTGTTGCCGCCTTTAAGGAGCGTCTGGTGATGGATCTCTATCCAGCGAATGCGACGGATATTCAGGATCCGCTCCTGGCATTACTTGAGGATTACAACAAAGGCGATCTCGACAGCCAGGTTCCGCCAGCGCAAAGTGGTCCAAAGCCTGGCAAGGCGGGGCGCGATCGCCCGATTGTGATCATGCTCGATCCTGGCCACGGCGGAGAAGATTCCGGCGCCGTCGGGAAATATCGCACCCGCGAAAAAGATGTGGTGCTGCAAATTGCCCGTCGTCTGAAGGCGTTGATCGACAAAGAGGGCAATATGCGCGCCTATATGACGCGCAACGAAGATGTCTTTATTCCGCTGAAGGTCCGCGTGGCAAAAGCGCAAAAGCAGCGCGCGGATCTGTTTGTCTCTATTCATGCGGATGCCTTCACCAGCCGCCAGCCGAGCGGATCCTCAGTGTTTGCCCTGTCAACAAAAGGGGCGACCAGCACCGCGGCGAGATACCTGGCGGACACGCAGAACGCCTCGGATTTAATCGGTGGTGTGAGCAAAAGTGGCGACCGTTACGTCGACCATACGATGTTTGATATGGTGCAGTCGCTGACTATTACCGACAGCCTGAAGTTTGGTAAAGCGGTGCTGGGCAAACTGGGCCGGGTCAACAAGCTGCACAAAAACAGCGTCGAGCAGGCCGGATTTGCGGTACTGAAAGCGCCGGATATTCCTTCCATTCTGGTCGAAACCGCGTTTATCAGTAACGTGGAAGAGGAACGTAAGCTCAAGACGGCTAAATTCCAGCAGGAAGTGGCGGAGTCGATTCTGGCGGGGATCCGGGCCTACTTCTCAGACGGGGAAACGCTGGCGCGGCGGGGGTAGGGCATTAAGCCGGGTATCATGCCCGGCATTTTCACAAACGCCAGATACAAAAAAACACCCTTCAGGGTGTTTATTGTTTTAAGAAGTGTTGGTTGCGGGGGCCGGATTTGAACCGACGACCTTCGGGTTATGAGCCCGACGAGCTACCAGGCTGCTCCACCCCGCGTCCGTCTTTCTACACTTGTAGAAACTTACTTCTTCAAATTTGATTGGTTGCGGGGGCCGGATTTGAACCGACGACCTTCGGGTTATGAGCCCGACGAGCTACCAGGCTGCTCCACCCCGCGTCCGTCTTTTTGCTTCGTATTTCAAACCACATCTGCGTTGACTTTCCTCGTTCACCTCAGTCACTTACTGGAGTAAGCTCCTAAGGATTCACTGCGTCGTCGCCTTGCTGTGATTCGAACTACTTCGCAAAAACTTCTACAGTCGTAGAAGATACTTCATCAAATTTTAATTGGTTGCGGGGGCCGGATTTGAACCGACGACCTTCGGGTTATGAGCCCGACGAGCTACCAGGCTGCTCCACCCCGCGTCCGTGGAAGCGCACTATACTCGGATAGGTTTGTGATGCAACCCCTTTTTCACATAATTCATTATTTTGTATGCAAAATGAACGGCAAAAGCCACTTTGGACTATTTTTTGTGCAGAATTTGCCAAAGGGAAGGCGATTGCATTTCATTAACACGGTGGGTTTGTTATCTTCATCTCGCGGAATTGGGCAACTAAAAGACGAGATATAATGAAAGGACGTTGGGCGAAGTATCTGATGACAGGCGCAATGGTGGCGATTCTTGCGGCCTGCTCTTCCAAACCGACCGATCGCGGTCAACAGTATAAAGACGGGAAATTATCCCAGCCTTTCTCTTTAGTTAACCAGCCCGATGCCGTGGGTGCTCCAATCAATGCCGGGGATTTCTCCGAGCAGGTGTACCAGATCCGCAAAGCGTCGCCGCGCCTGTATGGCGCACAGAACAACGTTTATAGTGCCGTGCAGGACTGGCTGCGTGCAGGCGGTGATACCCGCAATATGCGCCAGTTTGGTATCGATGCCTGGCAGATGGAGGGGGCGGATAACTACGGTAACGTCCAGTTTACCGGTTACTACACCCCGGTTGTCCAGGCGCGACACACGCGCCAGGGCGAGTTCCAGTATCCCATTTACCGTATGCCGCCGAAACGCGGTCGTCTGCCGTCCCGCGCCGAGATCTACGCCGGCGCGCTGAGCGAAAATTATGTTCTGGCCTACAGCAACTCGCTGATGGACAACTTCATTATGGACGTGCAGGGCAGCGGCTATATTGATTTTGGCGACGGCTCGCCGCTGAACTTCTTTAGCTATGCCGGTAAAAATGGCCATGCCTATCGCAGCATCGGTAAGGTGCTGATCGACCGTGGCGAAGTGAAACGAGAAGATATGTCGATGCAGGCTATCCGCGAATGGGGCGAAAAGCACAGCGAAGCGGAAGTGCGTGAGCTGCTTGAGCAGAACCCATCGTTTGTTTTCTTCAAACCGCAGAACTTTGCGCCGGTGAAAGGGGCGAGCGCCGTCCCGCTGATTGGCCGCGCTTCTGTGGCATCGGATCGTTCGATTATTCCGGCGGGTACCACTCTGCTGGCGGAAGTTCCACTCCTCGACAACAACGGCAAATTCAACGGCAAGTATGAATTACGCCTGATGGTGGCGCTGGACGTGGGTGGGGCGATTAAAGGCCAGCACTTCGACATTTATCAGGGCATCGGCCCGGATGCCGGCCATCGTGCAGGCTGGTATAACCACTACGGACGCGTGTGGGTGCTGAAGACAGCGCCGGGTACCGGAAACGTATTCAGCGGCTGATTGTGGTATTCTGAGCGCAAGACGGATTACGGTTCAGGGTGAGGAATACCTCACCCTTTTTACATCTGAGGTTTTATGTCTGTGGTAATCAGCGATGCCTGGCGCCAGCGTTTCGGCGGCACGGCACGGTTATATGGTGAAAAAGCCCTGCAACTGTTCGCGGATGCGCATGTCTGCGTGGTGGGCATTGGTGGCGTGGGTTCGTGGGCGGCAGAAGCGCTGGCGAGAACCGGCATTGGCGCAATTACGTTGATTGATATGGATGATGTCTGCGTGACTAACACTAACCGTCAGATCCACGCCCTGCGTGATAACGTCGGTCTGGCGAAGTCCGAGGTGATGGCGGAGCGTATTCGTCTCATCAACCCGGAGTGCCGGGTGACGGTGATCGACGACTTTGTGACGGCAGATAACGTCGCGGAGTACATGAGCAAAGGCTACAGCTATGTGATTGACGCCATCGACAGCGTGCGGCCAAAAGCGGCGCTGATCGCTTACTGTCGTCGTTACAAGGTGCCGCTGGTCACGACCGGCGGCGCGGGCGGGCAAATCGATCCGACGCAGATCCAGGTGGCGGATCTGGCGAAAACCATTCAGGATCCGCTGGCTGCCAAGCTGCGTGAACGCCTGAAGAGCGACTTCAATGTGGTGAAGAACAGCAAGGGCAAGCTGGGCGTCGACTGCGTGTTCTCCACCGAAGCGCTGGTCTACCCGCAGGCGGATGGTTCAGTTTGTGCGATGAAAAGCACGGCGGAAGGGCCAAAGCGGATGGATTGTGCCTCTGGGTTTGGAGCGGCCACCATGGTGACCGCCTCCTTCGGCTTTGTGGCGGTCTCTCACGCCCTGAAGAAGATGATGGCGAAGGCGGAACGTCAGGCCTGAGCCTGACGGGCGGCATCCAGCACCGCGTCGTTTAGCGCAATCAGTCCCTGACCGCGCGAGGCGCTAAGCTGCGCGCGAAGCCCCAGCTCATCAAACAGCGCCAGCGGAGAATGCGCCAGCAGCTCTGCGGCGCTCTTCCCTTCGATTGCGGTCAACAGCACCGCCAGCAGACCGCGAACAATGCGTCCCTCGCTGTCGCCGAAGAAATGCAGTTTCTCACCGGATACGCTAAACCCAAGCCAGACGCGGTTCTCGCAGCCTGCGATCTCCTTCGCCTGTAATTTCAGCTCGTCTGACAGTGCAGGCAACTGTTTGCCCAGCAGGATCAGCTGACGATATTTATCTTCCCACTGCGTGAGCGGGACAAAGGTCTGTTTTAACGTCTCTTCAGTAATAACGGTGCCGAACGGGTGTCCGGCTAAAGCTGAACTTGTCATTAATCCACCAGTAATTCCAGGGCGCGGTCGACGGCGGAAACCAGCGCATCGACGTCACTTTTTGTATTGTACGGTGCAAACGAGGCGCGCAGAGTACCGCTCACGCCAATAGCCGCCAGCAGCGGCTGGGCGCAGTGCTGTCCGGCACGCAGGGCAATGCCGTATCCGGCAAGTAGCGTTACCATGTCGCTATGGTGCACGCCCGCGAAATCAAAGGCGAGCAGGCTGGAGTCCTGCACGCGGAACGAGCGAAAACCCGGACGTTTTTTCAGTTCTTCTTCCGCCAGCGTCGCCAGACCCCGGCTCCAGCTTTCAGCCTGAACCACGTCCGTTTCTGCCAGCCATTCGAGCGCCGCGCTCAGGCCAATAACCCCGGCCACGTTCGGTGTACCGGCTTCCAGGCGGTAGGGCACATCCTGCGTTTTAAAACCGTCGAAGGTGACTTCGGTAATCATCTTGCCGCCGCCGAGCCACGGCGTCATCCGGGCCAGCAGTTCAGGTTTGCCGTACAGCGCGCCGATACCGGTTGGCCCGTACAATTTGTGCCCTGAGAAGGCATAGAAGTCGATATCCAGCGCCTGCACATCAGCCGGAAAATGCACCACACCCTGCGCACCGTCGACCATCACCACCACGCCGCTGGCATGGGCAATCTCAATGGCACGCGCCAGATCCGGACAGCCGCCGGTGACGTTGGACATCTGCCCCAGCGCCAGAATACGGCTGCGCGGCGTAATCAGCTCAGGCAGACGCGCCACGTCAGGCAGGAAGTCCGCACCCAACGGGAGCTTTACAACCTGTGCCCCGGTTTGTTCGGCCACCATTAGCCAGGGCACCAGGTTGGCGTGGTGTTCCGCCTCGCTGACGATAATCTCATCCCCGGGCTGCAACAGCGGACGCGCGTAACATTGCGCCACCATGTTAATGGCCTCGGTGGTGCCCCGCGTCCAGACGATGTTCTTACCGCTGTCAGCATTGATCAGGCGCGCGACCTGATCCCGTGCGGCTTCGTATTGCGCCGTTAAGCGCTGCGCGTCGGCATACTGGCTGCGGTGCACGTTCCCTGCGCTCAGGCTGTAAAACTGGCGGGTTGCCTCAATCACCGCCTGCGGTTTAAGGGCCGTGGCAGCGCTATCAAGATAAATGCCGGCATCGGCCAGCGCGGGAAACTGTGCGCGAAACTGCGCAGGACTGAAAGCGTTCATGGAATTCCTCATATCGATTCTACGATCGTCGCGCAAATTCATCGGCAGGGCAAGGAAGTTGATATCTATCAGATTTGTCTGCTTATCCTGGCGAGTCTGAAAAAGCAGGTTATGCTAAATAGTGTTAGGCGGATGTTTTAGCCTGTTATAAATCGAGGTTTGAATAGCATTAATTGCTAAAGGAGATAATCATGAAAAAGACAGCTGCAATCATTTCTGCCTGTGCGTTGACCTTTGCCCTGAGCGCCTGTTCTGGAAATAACTACGTAATGCATACCAACGATGGTCGATCTATCGTCTCTGAAGGGAAACCGACAACCGATAATGATACCGGGATGATTTCATACAAAGATGCTAACGGGAACAAACAGCAGATCAATCGCACTGACGTGAAAGAGATGAAGGAAATCGAGCATTAACAGTTAGATAAGCGAAAAAAAAGCACCGCAAGTTGGCGGTGCTACATTAATCACTATGGACAGACAGGGTAAATGTACAGGAAGTGAAAAATTGGTAGCGTTGCTACCGTGGTCTGAATCGCAGACCAATTGCAAACACAACAACACAACATCACAACCGTAAGCCAAAAGCCCTTCAGAACACGCATTCCAAAAAAAGCTTTTCGTTCCGGCTCAGGAAGTGCCGCCACTATAGGTATTTGCTGGTAGTTCCTCAACGGACAAATTATAATGGCTCAGATAAAAAAAACTAATAGGTTAAACGTTGTTTCCTATATGTTAAATCTCGTTAACATCTAAGCCAGATAACCATGTCCAAGCGATTGCCACCCCTTAATGCATTACGTGTTTTTGATGCAGCAGCACGCCACCTCAGCTTCACCCGCGCAGCCGATGAGCTTTTTGTGACACAGGCCGCAGTAAGTCATCAAATCAAGTCTCTGGAGGATTTTCTGGGGCTTAAGCTGTTCCGTCGACGCAACCGTTCGTTGCTGTTGACCGAAGAGGGGCAGAGCTATTTTCAGGATATTAAAGAGATTTTTTCCCAGCTGACGGAAGCCACTCGCAAGCTTCAGGCCCGGAGCGCAAAAGGCGCCCTGACTGTGAGTTTATTGCCCAGTTTTGCCATTCAGTGGCTGGTGCCGCGACTCTCAAGCTTTAACTCAACTTATCCGGGAATCGATGT
The DNA here is from genome assembly GCF_004136805.1 of Enterobacter cloacae complex sp. GF14B. Taxonomy (NCBI): domain Bacteria; kingdom Pseudomonadati; phylum Pseudomonadota; class Gammaproteobacteria; order Enterobacterales; family Enterobacteriaceae; genus Enterobacter; species Enterobacter cloacae complex sp. GF14B. The sequence goes on along the minus strand of NZ_QFRV01000003.1, from coordinate 42,085 downwards.
CCGAATCCAGGCGGTGGACCGTCAGGAAGACAAGCTTGCAGATGATGTGGACGTGGCGATTTTTTACGGTCGCGGTAACTGGCCGGGCTTGCGTGTGGAAAAATTATACGCAGAATATCTGTTGCCGGTCTGTTCACCGCTGCTGCTGACGGGGGATAAAGCGCTCAAAACGCCCGCCGATCTGGCGCAACATACGCTTTTGCACGATGCGTCGCGTCGCGACTGGCAAACTTATACCCGCCAGTTAGGTCTTAATCATATAAACGTGCAGCAGGGGCCCATTTTTAGCCACAGCGCGATGGTGCTACAGGCTGCCATTCACGGGCAGGGCGTGGCGTTGGCAAACAACGTTATGGCGCAGTCCGAAATTGAGGCAGGCCGTCTGGTTTGCCCATTTAACGATGTACTGGTCAGCAAGAATGCATTTTATCTGGTTTGTCATGACAGTCAGGCAGAACTGGGTAAAATAGCCGCTTTCCGGCAGTGGATACTGGCGAAAGCGGCAAGCGAGCAAGAAAAATTCCGCTTCAGGTATGAACAATAACGTTTGTGTGCCGGGCACGCATCAATTCAGGACTTAAACATGACCAGCCGATTCATGCTGATTTTCGCCGCGGTGAGTGGCTTTATTTTTGTAGCTCTGGGCGCGTTTGGCGCGCATGTCTTAAGCAAATCTCTGGGCGTTGTGGAGATGGGTTGGATCCAGACCGGCCTTGAATATCAGGCGTTCCACACGCTGGCAATTTTTGGGCTGGCGGTGGCGATGCAGCGCCGCATCAGCATCTGGTTTTACTGGAGCAGCGTCTTTCTGGCGCTGGGTACCGTACTGTTCAGCGGCAGTCTTTACTGTCTGGCGCTGTCGCATTTACGCCTGTGGGCGTTTGTTACACCTGTCGGCGGCGTCAGCTTCCTGGCGGGTTGGGTGTTAATGTTTATCGGAGCTATCCGTCTGAAACGCAAGGGCGTTGTTCATGAATAAGGTTGTTTTATATTGTCGCCCGGGGTTTGAGAAAGAGTGCGCCGCGGAAATCACCGATAAAGCGGCGAAGCGTGAAGTCTTTGGATTCGCTCGCGTCAAAGAGAACGCGGGCTATGTGGTATTTGAATGCTATCAGCCTGATGATGCCGACAAGCTGGCGCGCGAACTGCCGTTCAGCTCATTGATTTTCGCCCGTCAGATGTTTGTCGCGGGTGAACTGCTGAAAGATCTTCCGCCGGAAGATCGCATCACGCCGATTGTTGGCCTGTTGCAGGGCGTGGTGGAGAAGGGCGGCGATTTGCGCGTGGAAGTGGCCGACACCAACGAAAGCAAAGAGCTGATGAAGTTCTGCCGTAAGTTCACCGTGCCGCTGCGCGCGGCGCTGCGTGATGCGGGTGTGCTGACAAACTACGAAACGCCAAAGCGCCCAGTCGTGCATATCTTCTTTATTGCGCCAGGATGTTGTTACGCAGGCTACTCGTATACCACCAATAACTCGCCGTTCTTTATGGGGATCCCGCGTCTGCGCTTCCCGGCAGATGCGCCGAGCCGTTCAACCCTCAAGCTGGAGGAGGCGTTTCACGTCTTTATCCCGGCGGACGAGTGGGACGAACGGCTGGCAAACGGCATGTATGCCGTCGACCTTGGCGCGTGCCCGGGCGGCTGGACCTATCAGCTGGTGAAACGCAACATGTGGGTATCGTCCGTTGATAACGGCCCAATGGCGCAAAGCCTGATGGACACCGGACAGGTCACCTGGCTGCGTGAAGATGGTTTCCGCTATCGCCCGAACCGCAACAACATCTCCTGGATGGTGTGCGACATGGTAGAAAAACCGGCGAAAGTGGCCGCGCTGATGGCCTCCTGGCTGGTGAACGGCTGGTGTCGTGAGACGATTTTCAACCTCAAGCTGCCGATGAAAAAGCGCTACGAAGAGGTGTCGCAGAACCTGGCTTATATTCAGCAGCAGCTGGATGAACACGGGATTAACGCGGAAATCCAGGCGCGTCAGCTTTATCACGACCGCGAAGAAGTGACGGTGCATATCCGTCGTTGGTGGGCGGCCGTGGGGGGGCGTCGCGACGAGCGATAACGTTTGTAACGCCCGGTGGCGCTGCGCTTACCGGGCCTACAAAATCGTGTAGTTGTTTTAACGCTCTAACCTTAACTGCTGTAAATTCCCGTCCAGTTGTAAATCCGTCTGTAGCGTCGCCACCTCCCGGCAGATAAGCGCCATTTCTTTATGCGCCTCCAGCTTTTTGCGCCATTTTTCCGGCACCTCGTTCAGCCGGGCGTACATCCCTTCCAGACTCTGAAACTCCGTCAGCAGATGTGCGGCGCTTTTGGGTCCAATACCGGCGACACCCGGCACTTTAGAGCTGCTGATCCCCGCCAGCCCCCAGTAATCCGGCAGTTGCTCAGGCGATACGCCAAACTCGCTGGCAATGAACGGCGCGTCCAGCCAGCGTTTTTGAAAATAGTCGCGAATACGGATAGTGGGGGAGAGCAGCTGGCAGTAGCCTTTGTCGGTTGAAACGATAGTCGCCTGATGTCCGGCGCTCGCGACTTTAACCGCCAGCGTTGCGGCTAAATCGTCAGCCTCATTACCGTGGGCGCCCCAGCACGGAACGCCGCGCTGCTCAAAGGCCGCGCGGATAGCGGGCATTTCTGCGTGCAGATCGTCCGGCATCGGCGCACGCCCGGCTTTGTAGTCCGGCAGGCGCTGGTGCCGCCAGCCCGTGTTGCGGGCTTCGTCATCAAAAACCGCGACCGCATGGGTGGGTTCACTGTGGCGGATAAGCTGCTCCAGCGCGTGTAAACAGGTGTCCTTGCAGGGTGTGCCCTGTACCGCATGAATACGGCGAATCAGGTTAAGAGCATCGACGATAAGCAAATGAACGGCCACAGATAATCTCCCTTCTGTCTAATGGGTGAAGGGTAACACTGAGCGCAGCATGAAACTATGAATGGTGGGGAAAACAGGAAGAAGCCTCGCAAAACGAGGCTTCCTGAGAGGCTTAATCGCAGGTGACGATCTTCATCGCCAGGCCACCGCGGGAGGTTTCGCGGTATTTGGCGTTCATATCTTTGCCGGTTTCGTACATGGTTTCGATAACCTTGTCGAGGCAGACGCGCGGTTCGCTGGTACGACGCAGCGCCATACGGGCCGCGTTCACTGCTTTCACCGAGGCGATGGCGTTACGTTCGATGCATGGCACCTGGACCTGTCCGCCGACCGGATCGCAGGTCAGCCCCAGGTTATGTTCCATGCCGATTTCCGCCGCGATACAAACCTGCGCAGGGCTTGCGCCCAGCAATTCGGCCAGACCCGCCGCCGCCATAGAGCAGGCTACGCCCACTTCACCCTGACAGCCTACTTCCGCGCCAGAAATTGAGGCGTTCATCTTGTACAGTGAGCCAATCGCACTGGCGACCAGCAGGTAGCGTGCAAGTGAGTTTGCGTTCACTTCACGGATAAACTTGTCGTAATACGCCAGGACCGCCGGAACAATGCCGCACGCCCCGTTGGTTGGTGCGGTGACGACGCGGCCGCCCGCGGCGTTCTCTTCGTTCACCGCCAGCGCGAACATGTTGATCCAGTCGACGACGGCCATCGGATCGGTGGTGGTTTTGTCGGCGCTGACCAGCATGCGGCGCAGCGCAGCCGCACGACGCGGAACACGCAGTTTACCCGGCAGCACGCCTTCGGTGGTGATCCCGCGCTCAATGCCGCTGCGCATCACTTCCCAGACGTTAGCGAAGTGCTGTTCCAGTTCCTCTTTGCTGTGCAGGGCCAGCTCGTTTTTCATCATCAGGCCGGAGAGAGAAAGCCCTGTCTCCTGGCAGTGACGCTGTAAGTCGGCCGCGTTTTTGTAAGGGTACGGCACATCAACAGCAGAATTGGTGCTTTGACCAAAATGGTCCTCGTCGACGATAAACCCGCCGCCGATGGAGTAATACGTCTGGCTGTAAACCGCTTTGTCGCCGGCCAGCGCGGTAATGCGCATGCCATTTTCGTGCAGCGACAGGTTATCCGCATGGAAATTCATGCAGTGATCAACCGGGAATTCAACCTCATGCTCGCCGTTCGCCAGCAGCAAACGACCGTGGGTGTTCACGTCCTGGATAAAGCCAGGTATTGCATCAATATCAACGGTATCCGGCAGATTACCCGCCAGCCCCATGATAATGGCAATATCGGTATGGTGGCCTTTACCGGTCAGGGAAAGGGAACCATATACATCGACAACCACGCGGGTGATGTCGTGCAAAATGCCGCGTGCAATCAAGTCATCCGTGAATTGTTTACCGGCTTTCATTGGTCCGACGGTGTGAGAGCTGGAAGGACCAATACCGATTTTGAAGATATCGAATACGCTAATCATGATGCGTCCATTGCTTCAGTCAGAGGGGAGAAGTGCGCCGTCCGCAGACGGCGCAGGAGGTATTAGCTGAACAGCGAGTAGAAAATAGCGGAGATGGCAATCAGGCCCATCACAACAACGAACACGTTGCTGATATGGCCGCTGTATTTGCGCATCGCAGGCACTTTCTGAATCGCGTACATCGGCATCAGGAACAGGATCATCGCGATAATCGGGCCGCCCAGGGTTTCAATCATGCCCAGAATGCTTGGGTTCAGGGTGGCTACCGCCCAGGTGGTCACCAGCATGAACAGTGCAGTGATTTTGTTCAGACGGTTGATTTCAATGGTCTTGCCTTTACCACGCAGAGATTTAATCACCATGCCGTTGAAGCCTTCACGTGCGCCCAGGTAGTGGCCCAGGAAGGATTTGGTGATGGCGATAATCGCTATGATCGGCGCCATCCACGCAATCAGCGGTGCGTTAAAGTGGTTTGCCAGGTAAGACAGAATAGAGATGTTCTGCTCTTTCGCCGCCGCCAGATCCGCCGGGGAGAGGCTCAGCACGCAGCTGAACACGAAGAACATTACGGTCAGTACCATCATGATGTGCGCGCGAGCCAGGATGCTGGAGCACTTCTTCTCTGCGCCATTGCCGTACTCTTCACGCTTCGCTACTGCGAAGGAAGAGATGATTGGCGAGTGGTTGAAGGAGAATACCATCACCGGGATCGCCAGCCACAGGGTCAGCAGCAGACCGTTGCCGGTCGTGGATGCGCTGCTCAGAGACAGGGTTTCCAGCGCAGCGCCGTTCCACTGTGGGATCAGGTACAGAGCCAGCACCATCAGAGCCGCAACAAACGGGAACACCAGCACGCTCATCGCTTTCACAATCATCTGCTCGCCGAAGCGCACGATGGTCATCATACCGACGATCAGGATCAGGGACAGAATCGCACGCGGCGGCGGGGTCATCTGAAGCTGGTGCATCATAAAGCTTTCAACGGTGTTGGTAATAGCAACGCTGTACACCAGCAGAATCGGGTAAATCGCGAAGAAGTAGAGCAGGGTAATCAGCTTACCTGCGCCGACGCCGAAGTGTTCTTCAACGACTTCAGTGATGTCTTCGCCCGGATTTTTACCGGACAGCACGAAGCGGGTCAGGCCGCGGTGTGCAAAGAAGGTCATCGGGAAAGCGATGAGGGCCATGATGATCAGCGGGATCATACCGCCGACACCTGCGTTGATAGGAAGGAACAGTACACCAGCGCCGATTGCTGTGCCGTACAGGCCAAGCATCCACATGGTATCCGTTTTGCGCCAACCGCTTCGGGATTCAATCGAAGCAACGGTGCTGGTTTGAGTGGTTTCCATCTGTATCTCCTGGAGGAAGCAAATTGTCAGGTTTTTAGTCAAATCCGATGAAAAAGTGCCTGACGGTAATATGAAATTCGTTCAGTGACGGTTTTTTAATAATTTTTGCCCGTAACTATTGGCGGGCGGAAAGATACATTCTAGTTATGAATCTATCAGTGATCGCGATCCCAAATGCAATAATCCACTTGTGATGTGGGTATCTTTAGACCATTTATCTGTTAAAAAAACATCAAAGAGAATTTACGGGCGCGAAGGCTACCATTAACGACATGTTTTCGAAAAGGTCGACCCGCGAGATAGGTGTCTTTCGCTGTAAAGAAATGGGATTTTAGGATTTTCTGGCGGGTAATTTCGATTAAGGCTGATTATTTACGGTTTCAAAATCGAGGTAATCGTTTGCGCAGGCGTCAGATTTGTTAATAACATTGAAGATCGCTATGAATTGCATCACTAATAAAAAAGCCGGATGACGATCCGGCTTGAGAGGAGAGAAATGTCGCTTTACTTGATGATTTCGTAACACGGAATATAGGCAGAGCCTGGAAGCTTCATGCGGTGCTGAGCGACAAAGCCCTGCAACATGTCATCCATGCGGCGCATCATCTCCGGGTCACCGTGGATCTTATACGGCCCGAACTCTTCAATTGCGCGGATCCCTACCTCTTTCACGTTCCCCGCCACGATGCCAGAGAAGGCGCGACGCAGGTCGGCAGCCAGCACTTCCACCGGCTGATCCGGATAGAGTTTGAGGTTCGCCATGTTCTCATGCGACGGCTCGAAGGGTATCTGAAGATCCGGTGCGATACGGATGGACCAGTTAAAACTGTAGGCATCCCCGGTATCACGACGATTCTCTTTCACCAGCGGCATCGCTTTTTTCATCTGACGGGCCACTTCTGCGGCATCGTCAATAATAATGCGGTAGTGACGGCGCGCATCTTCGCCCAACGTATGCACGATAAACTCGTCCAGCACGCGGAAGTAGTCGGCGCTCTCTTTCGGGCCGGTCAGGATCAGCGGCAGAACCTGATCTTTGTTAGCCGGGTTCATCAGGATCCCCAGCAGATAAAGCAGCTCTTCCGCCGTGCCTACGCCGCCCGGGAAGATGATGATGCCGTGCGCGATACGGACAAACGCCTCAAGACGTTTTTCGATATCCGGCATAATAATCAGTTCGTTAACCAGCGGGTTAGGCGGCTCAGCGGCGATGATCGATGGCTCGGTCATGCCGATAAAACGGCCTTCTTTATAGCGCTGCTGTGCGTGTCCTACTGCCGCGCCTTTCATCGGCGCTTCCATCGCGCCAGGACCGCAACCGGTACAGATATTCAGTTCGCGCAGGCCGAGCTGCGTCCCTACGCGGCGGGCATACAGGTATTCGGTTTCGTTAATGGAGTGACCGCCCCAGCAGACGACCATGTTCGGCGCTTCGCCCACGTGCAGGGCACGGGCGTTACGCAGAATGGAGAAGACCAGGTTGGTGATATGAACGGAACTTTCCAGGTCAAGATGCTGGAAACGTCCGGCATTGCTGATCTGTCCGTTAACAAACAGAATGTCGCGCAGCACGGCAAACAGGTTGGCCTGAAGTGAGCGAATAATACGCCCGTCGACAAAAGCGTCTTCCGGCGGGTTGATCACTTCGAGCTTCACCCCGCGCTCGCGGCGCAGCACGTTGATATCAAAACTTTCGAAGCGGGACAGCAGCTCTTTACTGTTGTCGGTCAGGCTTCCGGAGTTCAGTACGGCAAGTGAACAGTTACGAAACAGTTGATAAAGGTCGCTACTGGCGGTGCGTTTAAGCATGTCCACTTCCAGTTGCGACAACATATCCATAGAGCCAAGCGGGCTAATATGTGTAATCAAGTGAGCTCCTTATGGGACGATTATCGTCTTTCCCTGTTGATTACAATAGCCCTGGCTTATGACGTTTCACAACACTTCGGGCGGAATACCGCCCGCATATTGTGAAAATATTTATCTTACTGGCGCACCAGCCGTCCGGTGGCAGGCACAAAATCGGTATTGGTGCGCCACGGGTTGATATCTAGGCCGCCGCGACGGGTGTAGCGGGCGTAAACGCTCAGCTTTTCGGGCTGGCAGAAACGCTGGATGTCGTTGAAGATGCGCTCCACGCACTGCTCGTGGAATTCGTTGTGATGACGGAATGACACCAGGTAACGCAGCAGCTTTTCACGGTCAATCTGCGGGCCGCGGTACTGGATCTGTACCGAGCCCCAGTCCGGCTGATGGGTGATAAGGCAGTTGGATTTCAGCAGATGGCTGACCAGCGTCTCGTTGACCACTTTTCCGCCCGCCGCGTTTTCCAGGTAGTCGCTGCTAAATTCATAGCTTTCCACCTCAATGTCCTGATCGTCGATGCAGGTGCCGTGGAAATGGGCGATGGGCTGACCTTCCAGCTCATGCAGACGGTATAACGAGACGGTTACGTTCCCCTGCGCGCACGCGCTTAAATCACGTTCAAGCGTCTGTTGCACCTCGTCCCAGCTGTTAAATTTGGTCTGGTTAAAGCTGTTGAGATAGAGCTTAAAGCTCTTGGATTCGACCAGGTTTACGCTGGCGTAATCCAGTTCAACGTGGCCCACGGCCACCTGCGGCAGACCGCGCGCATTCAGCCAGGAGAGTTCGTACAGCGTCCAGATGTCGCCGCCGACAAACGGCAGCGCGTCAGCGTGCAGCCCGAGCGGATCGCGGTTCAGACTACGCGGCACGCCCTGCAACAGGCTTGCATCGTAGGTGTCGCGGTAATCGGTCGATTTTCCCAGCGTTAAGCCCGTTAACGCCTGATGATTTTCGTAAGACATGTTTCATAGCCACTTTACAGGTACACTTATGGGCTGAGTTTATCCTGTCTTACAAGAAGAGAGAAATCGGTGGATATCGAAACTGCAAATGCCCTGACGTCCTTCACGACCCGCTATTGCGATGCCTGGCATGAAAAGCGGGGGACGTGGCCGCAAAGTACTGACTTATATGGCGTGCCGTCACCGTGCATTATCGCTTCGCAGGATGATTACGTTATCTGGCAACCGAAACCGTTCATGGGCGAGCAGAATGTAAATGCTGTTGAACGCGCGATGGACCTTGTGATACAACCTGCGCTTCATGCATTTTATACCACGCAGTTTGCCGGGGATATGACTGCATGTTTTGCAGGACAGCCGCTGACGCTGCTGCAAACCTGGAGCGAAGACGATCTGCAACGCGTTCAGGAAAACCTCATTGGTCACCTGGTCACGCAAAAACGGCTTAAGCTCTCTCCGACTCTCTTTATTGCGACGCTCGACAGTGAACTGGACGTCATTTCTGTCTGCAACCTGTCTGGCGAGGTCATTAAAGAGACGCTCGGCACCCGCAATCGCGACGTTCTCGCGCCTTCACTTGCGGATTTCCTTACCCGAATTGAGCCTCTTCTGTAATCCATGATGCTACTGGGCGTGTGAGAGATCTCTTACACGCGCTGTGAGACATCGCCGAAACAATTAGCATTGTCTTAGGAATTTCAGATTAATATTAACTTCTCTTTCAATAAGTTAGTGGTTTTCTGAAAGGAAATCCCCCGTTTCGCCTGGCTTACATTGCTCACAAGGTGGGTTGTAAGACGAAGCAGAATAGCGGATTCTATCTGTGTCGACAGGATGCCGACACGAGAAACGAACATCAGGATGATGGCGTTTCTTACCAGGGACACGTCAGGATGACGCCGCAGGAAGGCTTCAGGATGAAGCAAAGTGGATCACGCAGGATGCGTAAGGGACACCTCCAGGAAGGAGAACGAGAGCCGGTCAGGATGGTCGGTGGGTCAGGATGGCCAGGACGTTTCAGGATGAAACCTACACATCAGGACGATGTGAGCAGGAAGCAAAAGGTAAAGGGATGACCAGGCCTTCGGGCATCAGGAAAAGTTGTCACGGATGAGCAGGGAGCACGTATTGTAGCTGGAATGCTGCGAAACGAACCGGGAGCACTGTTTTTACAGTGCTCCCTTTTTTATTTCTGTCTTCCGCAATGCTATGCTTCGCGCCATTCCGTTTTTCAGTTGAGGTATATATGTCGCATCATGACAGCGTTCGTGCGCAGTTGCACGCCATCGAAGCCCTTATGCGCCAGCATCAGCTGTGGCAGGATAACGCGCCGCAGCCAGACGCGTTCGTCAGCACCCAACCGTTTTGTCTGGATACGCTGGACCCGTTCGAGTGGCTCCAGTGGGTCTTAATTCCGCGTATGCATGCGCTGCTGGAAGGTGGCCACGCGTTGCCCGCGTCTTTTGCCGTCTCTCCCTATTACGAAATGGCGCTGGAAGCGACCCACCCGGCGCGTACTATGATGCTGGTGGAGCTGGAGAAGCTGGATGCGCTTTTCGCCGGTGACGATGCATGACGCTTGAGATCCTTTATCAGGATGAGTGGTTAGTGGCGGTGAATAAACCGTCCGGCTGGCTGGTGCACCGTAGCTGGCTCGATCGCGATGAGAAAGTGGTGGTCATGCAAACCGTGCGCGATCAAATCGGTCAGCACGTTTTTACTGCCCATCGTCTCGATCGGCCAACCTCTGGTGTTCTGCTGATGGGGCTTTCCAGTGAGGCCGGGCGCCTGCTGGCGCAGCAGTTTGAACGGCACCAGATCCAGAAACGCTACCACGCCATCGTGCGTGGCTGGCTGATGGATTCCGCCACGCTTGATTATCCCCTGGTGGAGGAACTGGATAAAATCGCCGATAAATTTGCCCGCGAAGATAAAGGCCCGCAGCCAGCGGTGACCGACTATCGTGGTATGGCGACCACAGAACTGCCGGTGGCGACCAGCAAATTTCCGACCACGCGATATAGTCTGGTGGAGCTTTTGCCCAAAACCGGGCGCAAGCACCAGCTTCGCCGTCACCTTGCACATCTGCGCCACCCCATTATTGGCGACAGCAAGCACGGCGATCTGCGCCAGAACCGCAGCGCGGCCGAGCACTTTGGCTGTAACCGGCTGATGCTGCACGCCAGCGAGCTACGCCTGACGCACCCGTTTACCGGCGAACCGCTGACTATTCGCGCGGGGCTGGACGAGGTCTGGATGCAGGTGCTGTCACAGTTTGGCTGGCTGGGACAACTCCCCGAAAATGAAAGGGTTGAGTTTGCCGCAGGCAACGTTCAGGATGAACAGCAAGCGCAATAATTACGGGAGCAAAGCATGGCTGAAGTAGGCATTTTTGTCGGGACAATGTACGGCAACTCGCTGCTGGTGGCGGAGGAAGCGGAAGCAATCCTCGTAAACCAGGGCCATAAAGCAACGGTCTATGAAGATCCGGAGCTGGCGGACTGGGAAAAGTATAAAGATAAATACATCCTGGTGGTGACCTCCACCACCGGGCAGGGCGATCTACCGGACAGCATCGTCCCGCTTTTCCAGGGCATTAAAGACCAGCTTGGCTATCAGCCAGATGTTCACTATGGCATCATTGCCCTCGGCGATAGCTCTTACGCCAATTTCTGCGGCGGCGGTAAACAGTTCGACGCGCTGTTGCAGGAACAGAGCGCTCAGCGCGTCGGAGAGATGTTGCTGATTGATGCGGGTGAACACCCTGAGCCAGAAAGCGAGTCAAATCCCTGGGTTGAACACTGGGCCACGCTCCTGAACTAACCCTGTACTAAACGAACGCCAGGCCGGGTAAGGCGAAGCCGCCACCCGGCAACGAAGCCGCATCCTATCCTCAATTCCGTGAAGTATCTTCCACCACTTTGGGCTTATGCCCCAAACCACGTTCCCCACGCCCGTCAATGTTGTGTTCCTGCACGGTGAGAGAACCGGTCACTCCTTCATATACTTTTCCCGTCACTATAAAACGGCTTCTGGCCGTACCAAAACCAAACACAAATCTCTCATTCTGATTACCCTACAGGTGCTGTACAGAATGAACCAGGCGAAAGCTATGTTTCAGGAGTGCAACAATGAGTACATTAAGCCACGCGGCGAGCAGCGCTGAGAAGCGCACCAACGCCCGCTACTGGATAGTGGTGATGCTGTTTATCGTCACCTCTTTCAACTACGGCGACCGTGCCACGTTATCCATTGCCGGCTCTGAGATGGCAAAGGACATCGGACTTGATCCGGTGGGTATGGGTTATGTTTTCTCCGCATTTTCATGGGCCTACGTAATCGGCCAAATCCCTGGCGGCTGGCTGCTGGACCGCTTTGGCTCAAAACGGGTCTATTTCTGGTCCATTTTCATCTGGTCGATGTTTACCCTGTTACAGGGCTTCGTGGATATCTTTAGCGGCTTCGGCATTATCATTGCGCTCTTTACCCTCCGCTTCCTGGTGGGCTTAGCGGAAGCGCCATCGTTCCCTGGCAACAGCCGTATTGTGGCCGCCTGGTTCCCGGCGCAGGAGAGGGGTACGGCGGTAGCGATCTTTAACTCGGCGCAATACTTTGCGACGGTTATTTTCGCGCCAATCATGGGCTGGCTGACGCATGAGGTGGGCTGGTCACACGTCTTCTTCTTCATGGGCGGGCTGGGGATCGTCATCAGCTTCATCTGGCTGAAAGTGATCCACGAACCAAACCAGCATCCGGGCGTGAACAAGAAAGAGCTGGACTACATTGCTGAAGGCGGGGCGCTGATCAACATGGATCAGAAAACCCAGAAAGCTAAGGTCCCGTTCAGCCAGAAATGGGGGCAGATCAAACAACTCGTCGGCTCACGAATGATGATCGGTATCTATCTCGGCCAGTATTGCATTAACGCCTTAACCTACTTCTTCATCACCTGGTTCCCGGTTTACCTGGTGCAGGCGCGCGGCATGTCGATTCTGAAGGCGGGGTTTGTCGCCTCCGTGCCGGCCATCTGCGGCTTCGTGGGTGGGGTGCTTGGCGGGGTCATCTCCGACTGGTTGATGCGTCGTACCGGTTCGCTGAATATTGCGCGTAAAACGCCAATCGTGCTCGGCATGCTGCTCTCCATGACCATGGTGTTCTGTAACTACGTCAGCGCGGAGTGGATGATTATCGGCTTTATGGCGATGGCCTTCTTCGGTAAAGGCATTGGCGCACTGGGCTGGGCGGTGATGGCAGATACCGCGCCGAAAGAGATCAGCGGCCTGAGCGGCGGTCTGTTCAACATGTTTGGCAACATTTCCGGCATTGTCACCCCAATCGCTATCGGTTACATCGTCGGCACCACCGGCTCCTTCAATGGTGCGCTGATTTATGTAGGCGTCCATGCGCTGGTGGCGGTACTCAGTTACCTGGTGCTGGTGGGTGACATCAAACGAATCGAACTGAAACCTGTTGGGGAGCGCGGATGATGACAACGCAATCAAGCCCGATCGTGACGGAGATGAAGGTCATCCCGGTGGCGGGGCAGGACAGCATGCTGCTCAACATTGGTGGCGCGCATAACGCCTGGTTCACCCGCAACATTGTGGTGCTGACCGACAGCGCAGGGAACACCGGCGTCGGGGAAGCGCCTGGCGGAGAGGTGATTTACCAGACGCTGGTCGACGCCATCCCGCAGGTGGTTGGGCAGGAGGTCGCCCGTCTCAACAAGGTGGTTCAGCGGGTGCATAAGGGCAACCAGTCGGCGGATTTTGATACCTTCGGCAAAGGTGCCTGGACGTTTGAACTGCGCGTTAACGCGGTGGCGGCGCTGGAGGCGGCTCTCCTCGATTTACTGGGCAAGGCGCTGAACGTGCCGGTCTGCGAACTGCTGGGGCCAGGCAAACAGCGTGATGCGGTAACGGTGCTGGGCTATCTGTTCTACGTTGGCGACCGGACTAAAACCGATCTGCCGTATCTGGAACGCTCGCCGGGTAGCCACGAGTGGTATCACCTGCGTCATCAGGAGGCGCTCTCTGGCGAGGCGGTGGTACGCCTGGCAGAGGCGGCGCAGGATCGCTACGGCTTTAAAGACTTCAAGCTGAAAGGCGGCGTTCTGCCGGGCGAGCAGGAGATTGACAGCGTGCGCGCGTTGAAAAAACGCTTCCCGGAGGCACGCATCACCGTCGATCCGAACGGCGCCTGGCTGCTGGATGAAGCTATCGCGCTGTGCAAAGGGCTGGGCGACGTGCTGACCTACGCGGAAGATCCGTGCGGTGCCGAGCAGGGCTTTTCTGGCCGCGAGGTGATGGCCGAATTCCGCCGCGCTACCGGGCTGCCGGTTGCGACCAACATGATCGCCACCAACTGGCGCGAAATGGGCCATGCGGTGATGCTGAATGCGGTGGACATACCGCTGGCGGACCCGCACTTCTGGACCCTTTCCGGCGCGGTGCGCGTGGCGCAGCTGTGCGATGACTGGGGCCTCACCTGGGGCTGCCACTCCAATAATCATTTCGACATTTCGCTGGCGATGTTTACCCACGTTGGCGCGGCGGCGCCGGGCAACCCGACCGCCATCGATACGCACTGGATCTGGCAGGAAGGCGAAGCGCGCCTGACCAAAAATCCACTTGAAATCAAAAACGGCACAATTGCCGTACCGGATGCGCCGGGGCTGGGCGTGGAGCTTGACTGGGATCAGATCCACAAGGCGCATGAAGCGTATAAAAAACTGCCGGGCGGCGCGCGCAACGACGCAGGCCCGATGCAGTACCTTATCCCCGGCTGGACATTTGACCGTAAGCGCCCTGTATTTGGACGTCACTGATAAAAGGATCGAACGATGAGCACATTTTCTACCCCTGTAGTTACCTCCATGCAGATCATTCCTGTCGCGGGACATGACAGCATGCTGATGAACCTGAGCGGCGCCCATGCGCCGTTCTTCACCCGTAATATTGTGGTGATCAAGGACAACTCAGGGCATACCGGTGTCGGTGAAATCCCGGGCGGGGAGAAGATCCGTAAAACGCTGGAGGACGCCATTCCGCTGGTGGTGGGTAAAACGCTGGGCGAGTACAAAAATGTGCTGACTCGCGTGCGCACGACCTTTGCCGATCGTGATGCGGGTGGCCGTGGTCTGCAAACGTTTGATCTGCGCACCACTATCCATGTGGTCACGGGCATTGAAGCCGCGATGCTGGATCTGCTGGGCCAGCATCTGGGCGTCAATGTCGCCTCCCTGCTGGGCGACGGCCAACAGCGCAGCGAAGTGGAAATGCTCGGCTACCTGTTCTTTATCGGCAACCGCAAACTCACCCCGCTGCCGTACCAGAGCCAGCCGGACGAAAAATGCGACTGGTATCGTGTGCGTCACGATGAAGCGATGACCCCGGACGCGGTGGTGCGCCTGGCGGAAGCCGCGTATGAAAAATATGGCTTTAATGACTTCAAGCTGAAAGGCGGCGTACTGGCGGGTGAAGAAGAAGCAGAGGCGATCGCCGCGCTGGCGAAGCGCTTCCCGCAGGCGCGCGTCACGCTGGATCCGAACGGTGCCTGGTCGCTTGATGAGGCGATCAAAATCGGTAAGCAGCTTAAAGGCGTGCTGGCCTACGCGGAAGATCCGTGCGGCGCCGAGCAGGGGTTCTCCGGACGTGAAGTAATGGCGGAGTTCCGTCGCGCCACCGGGCTGCCAACCGCCACCAACATGATCGCGACCGACTGGCGTCAGATGGGGCACACGCTCTCGCTGCAATCGGTGGACATTCCGCTGGCAGACCCGCACTTCTGGACGATGCAGGGCTCGGTTCGCGTGGCGCAGATGTGCCATGAGTTCGGCCTGACCTGGGGCTCCCACTCCAACAACCACTTCGACATCTCGCTGGCGATGTTCACCCACGTGGCGGCCGCTGCGCCGGGCAACATTACCGCCATCGACACCCACTGGATCTGGCAGGAGGGCAACCAGCGCCTGACCAAACAGCCGTTTGAAATCAAAGGCGGCATGGTGCAAGTTCCTGCTACGCCGGGGCTGGGCGTTGAGCTGGATATGGACCAGGTCATGAAAGCGCATGAGCTTTACCAGAAACACGGCCTGGGCGCGCGTGATGACGCGCTGGCGATGCAATACCTGATCCCAGAGTGGAGATTCGACAATAAACGTCCGTGCATGGTACGATAAGCTCATTGGGACCGCTCCCATGAGTGGTCCCTTACGTGGTGTATGCTTAACGTAACTAACATGCGTAAGGATGGCTTATGAAAATTGTTATCGCTCCGGACTCGTATAAGGAAAGCTTGAGCGCGCTGGAGGTGGCGACAGCGATAGAGGTCGGTTTTCGCGAAATTTTCCCGTCAGCGGACTATGTCAAATTACCGGTTGCCGATGGTGGCGAAGGGACGGTGGAAGCGATGGTGGCAGCCACGCATGGGCGTCTTGTCCATGTTCCTGTTACCGGGCCTTTGGGTGAACGCGTGGAAGGGTTTTTCGGGTTATCCGGAGACGGGAAAAGCGCCTTTATCGAGATGGCGGCAGCGAGCGGTCTGGAGCTTGTTGCTCCTGCAAAGCGTAACCCGTTAATCACCACCTCCTGGGGAACCGGGGAACTGATCCGTCATGCGCTGGATGCGGGCGTTAAGCATATCATTATTGGCATTGGAGGCAGCGCGACCAATGACGGTGGCGCAGGCATGGTGCAGGCGCTGGGCGTAAAACTGCTGGATGCGAAAGCGCAGCCCGTTGGGCCGGGCGGCGGCGAACTGGCAAGCCTTGCGCATATCGATCTTAGCGGGCTGGACAAGCGGCTGGCAGCCTGTCGAATTGAAGTGGCCTGCGATGTGACCAACCCCCTGATCGGCGAGACAGGTGCTTCTGCGGTATTTGGTCCGCAGAAAGGGGCGACGCCGGAGATGGTCAGGACGCTGGACAACGCGCTTGCGCATTACGCAAAAATTATCGCCCGGGATATGGATATTGACGTCTTAAACCTGGCGGGCGGTGGTGCGGCCGGCGGAATGGGGGCGGCGCTGTATGCATTTTGCGGCGCACAGCTCCGTCAGGGGATTGAGATTGTCACCGATGCCCTGCATCTCGATGAACAGGTCGCGGACGCCGATCTGGTGATCACGGGCGAAGGGCGTATCGACAGCCAGACGATCCACGGAAAAGTGCCCGTTGGCGTGGCGAGAGTCGCGAAACGCTATAACAAGCCGGTTATTGGCATTGCCGGCAGCCTGACGGCGGATGTTGGCGTGGTGCATGAGCACGGACTGGATGCCGTATTCAGCGTGATTTACACCATCTGCTCGCTGGAGGATGCGCTGGAAAATGCGCAACAGAATGTACAGATGGCCGCAAGGAATATTGCGGCGGTGATAAAGATGGGGCAGGGGATGTCGCGTTAACGTTCGTGCTCCTGTAGGCCCGGTAAGCGAAGCGCCACCGGGCTTTGGTCTTAGCTCCCCAACACCTTCATTGCTTCCCGCGTCACGTTGTCCATCTCGTCCAGCAGCTCCAGGAACTCCGGTTCGAGATCGGATTCTGGCGTACCCGCGCGGAGCTGCTGTTCAAGCAACTGGCAGAGATTTTTCAACCGCGGTACGCCGCTGTAGCCGCAGCTGCCGTGCAGTTTATGAATGGCTTCCAGCAGTCCTTCGGGGTTTTCACCCACCAGCTGTTCTTCAACCTTGTTACGGATCTCAGGCAGGAAGTCCACCAGCATTTGCAGCATATCGCGGGCCAGATCGGGTTTGCCTGCCGCCTGGCGCAGTGCCAGTTGCCAGTCAAACGTGGCATTCTGGTTAACGCTGATCTCCGGCGATTCAGCTGTAATGGTGTATGTCCCGCCAATGTGCCCCGGCTTGTAGCGCAGCAGCAGGCTGTGCAGCTTCTCTTCGTCGATCGGTTTCGCCAGATAATCGTTCATGCCCGCACCCAGCAGTTTCTCTTTTTGCCCCGCCATCGCGTGCGCCGTCACGGCAATCACCGGCGTCTGCTGCTGGTGCGGAAGCTGGCGAATCAACTCGCAGGCGCGGATGCCATCCATGCCCGGCATCTGAATATCCATCAGGATCAGGTCGAACTGCATCTGTTTGGCTTGTTCCACGGCTTCGGCGCCGCTGGTACACAGCTCAACGTGCTGAACCTGATCCTCAAGCAGCACGCCAATCAGCTTCAGGTTCGCCGGGTTATCGTCCACGGCCATCACCGTCATCGGCAGCTTATGTTCGTCGTTTTCCAGCGGCAGGGACTGATGCGTCAGACGGCAATATTCGGTCAGCGCAGGTAACAGCCGTGTGGCGGTGAGGGGTTTCAGCAGACACGCCGCCGCTCCGTCGTTTTTCAGCTCTTCGGCGTTGATTTGGGCGTGGCACGGCAGCGCCAGCAGCAGGTAGTCCGTCATTGAGGCCGCCTTCGCCAGGCGTTCCTGCTGCATGGTCAGTTCTCCGGTAAACGTCACCGGAATCCCCAACAACAGGATATCGTAATGATCGTTCGCCAGCGCGGAGAAGGTCGGGCTGTAGATGACCTCCAGCGGCGTGCTGCTTAATACATCCAGCGTACACTGCGCCGCCGCGGCGTTCGGTTCCACATAGGCCAGACGCATCCCTTTCAGGCAGCCGGTGACCGGGCCGTCGGTCTGCACGTTCGGGTTAAGATCAAGGTTGATATGGAACCAGAAGGTTGAGCCCCGGTTAGGCTGGCTGTGGAAGGAGATATCGCCTCCCATCTCTTTCACCAGCTTTTGGGTGATCACCAGCCCCAGGCCCGTTCCGCCGTGACGACGGGAAATGCTCGCATCGGCCTGGCGGAAAGCCTGGAACAGACGCGTCTGATCGCGCTCCGGAATACCAATGCCGGTATCCCGGATCTGCACTTCAATCTGGACTTTGTTATTACTGAGCGCCCTTTTTTCGACCAGAATGTCGATGTTGCCGCTCTCGGTGAACTTAATCGCGTTGCCCACCAGATTGGTAATGACCTGTTGCAGGCGCAGCGGGTCGCCAATGACGTTATCCGGCACATCATTTTTAATATTGAGCGTCAGTTCCAGACCCTTATCATGCGATGAGTGGGCAAGAAGCGTGACCACGTCATCCAGCGTGCTGCGCAGCGGGAAGGGAATACTCTCCAGAATCAGCTTGCCCGCTTCCAGCTTCGAGAAGTCCAGTACGTCGTTAATAATGGTCAGCAGGTTATTGGCTGAGCGTTCAATGGTATGCAGATGGTCACGCTGGGTTGGGTTAAGCTCGCTTTTGAGCGTCAGACGGGTAAAGCCAATCACCCCGTTCAGCGGCGTGCGCAGCTCGTGCGACATGTTCGCCAGGAATTCAGACTTAATACGCGCCGCCTCCTGAGCACGTTTTTTCGCCAGATCCAGCTCCACGTTCTGGATCTCCATCTGCTCCAGCGTTTCGCGCAGGTCAGAGGTGGCCTGGTCAACGTTGTGCTGCATCTCTTCGTGATAAGCCGCCAGCGACATCGCCATTGAGTTGATGCCGTTTTTCAGCATATCCAGCTCGCCGAGCATAAAGCCTTCCACGCGGCTGTCGAGCTGACCCCGGCGGATCCGGTCAACGGTATTCACCATGTTGCGGATAGGCCCCGTGACGTCGCGCATCAGTCGCCAGCCGAAGATCAGCGCGATGCCAATACAGAACAGCATCATCACGCCGGAGATGAAAATTTCTTTGTACTGCTGGAGCCGCACCGACTTGAGATCCAGCTCCAGCGCCACATATCCAAGCATATTATTGCTGGACTTCGCATCGGACTGGGCAGATTCGTCGGGTGAATAGCTTTCGGAGATAATCGGCGTGCGCAGGATCATGATATCGCCTCGCCGCAACACCGTAAGATGACGCGGGAAGGGGGTACCATCCGGGATTTTCAGCGACGTGGGATCCAGATGGAAATTCGAGGTGACGAACAGACGGTTATGCTCATCATAAACGGAAATGGCGCGTACGATCTCTGAATGACGGCGGTGCAATACGCTGATTAACTGACCAATGGATTCACGGTTTTGCAGGTTCATGCCGTACTCGCTGGAGACGGCCAGCGGTTCGATAATACTGGCCCCGGCATCTTCAAGCTGTCTCTGCAAATCGTTATAGCGATGCACCACAAAGAAAATGCTCAGCAGCAAACCGATGAGAACGGTAGGAGCGAGGATCAAAATCATCATGCGCGCGCGCAGGCTGTAGTTGGTCATGGAGTTCCGTTATGGGACAATCAGGCTAATTATGTTTATTTGAGAACAATCTCGGCGATGGCGCAATTCTACTCTGCAAAACGACGCGTGACGACGCGTCAGATCATAACTGTTGAAGCCTCTGACCTCGATCCTTTTGGACAGGGGGTGGCGCGTCACAAGGGTAAAACACTGTTTATCACAGGTTTGCTGCCAGGAGAACGTGCAGATATTACGCTGACGGAAGACAAACGTCAGTATGCGCGCGGTCAGGTCAAGCGCCGTCTTAATGATAGCCCGGAGCGCGTGACGCCTCGCTGCCCCCATTTTGGCGTCTGCGGTGGCTGCCAGCAACAGCATGCCAGCACTGAATTACAGCAAAAAAGTAAAAGCAGCGCGCTGGCCCGCCTGGTCGGACACGACGTGAATGACATCATTGCCGATCGGCCCTGGGGCTACCGTCGCCGCGCTCGCCTGAGCCTCAGCTACCAGCCCAAAACCGAGCGGCTGGAGATGGGGTTTCGCAAAGCCGGCTCCAGCGATATCGTCTCTGTCACGCAGTGCCCTGTTTTGGTGCCCCATCTTGAGGCATTGCTCCCGGACGTGCACCACTGTCTTGCATCGCTGGATGGCGTGCGTTCGCTCGGCCATGTCGAACTGGTGCTGGCCAACAGTGGCCCGCTGATGGTGCTGCGCCACACCGCGCCGCTGTCAAAGGCGGATCGCGAAAAACTGGAACGCTTTTCGCATTCTCATGAGCTTGCGCTTTTCCTCGCGCCGCAAAGCGAGATACTTGAGCAGGTCAGCGGAGAAGCGCCCTGGTATGCGTCAGACGGGCTACGCTTAACGTTCAGCCCGCGGGATTTTATCCAGGTTAACGACGGCGTGAACCAGCAGATGGTGGCGAATGCGCTGGAATGGCTCGACGTACAGCCCACTGACCGGGTGCTCGATCTGTTCTGCGGCATGGGGAACTTTACCCTGCCGCTGGCCCGCAGAGCAGCAAGCGTGGTCGGAGTGGAAGGCGTTGAGGCGCTGGTGGCGAAAGGCCAGGAGAACGCCCAAAAGAACGGTTTGCAAAATGTGACATTCTTTCATCAAAATCTTGAGGATGATGTCACTCAGCAACCGTGGGCTAAGCAGGGCTTTGATAAGATCCTGCTCGATCCGGCGCGCGCAGGTGCGCCGGGCGTGATGCAGCATATAATTAAACTCGCGCCTGAACGCGTGGTCTATGTTTCCTGTAACCCGGCGACGCTTGCCCGTGACAGCGAAGCATTATTGAGCGGGGGTTACCAGATTCGACGTCTGGCAATGCTGGACATGTTCCCGCACACTGGTCATCTGGAATCGATGGTGTTGTTCGAGCACATCTAATGAGTTTGGCTTGTCGACTTCGACAGGCCCTTGTCCCTAAAGGAGAGGACGATGGTTGCGGTAAGAAGTGCACATTTAAATAAAGCTGGTGAGTTTGACCCTCAAAAATGGATCGCAAGTCTGGGGATTTCCAGCCAGCAGTCGTGTGAACGCTTAACCGAAACCTGGGCCTATTGTTTACGCACAACGCAGGGGCATCCGGACGCTGAACTGCTGTTGTGGCGCGGCGTGGAGATGGTTGAAATTCTCTCCATGCTGAACATGGACATCGAAACGCTACAGGCCGCACTGCTGTTCCCCCTGGCGGACGCCGACGTGGTGACGGAAGACGTCCTGCGTGAAAGCGTCGGCCAGTCCGTCGTGGCGCTCATCCACGGCGTGCGTGATATGGCAGCCATTCGTCAGCTTAAAGCCGCGCAAACTGACTCTGTCTCTTCCGAGCAGGTGGATAACGTTCGTCGTATGCTGCTGGCGATGGTAGATGATTTCCGCTGCGTGGTGATCAAGCTGGCCGAACGGGTTGCCCATCTGCGTGAAGTAAAGGATGCGCCGGAAGACGAGCGCGTCCTGGCCGCTAAAGAGTGTACGAATATCTATGCGCCGCTGGCGAACCGTCTGGGTATCGGGCAACTGAAGTGGGAGCTGGAAGATTACTGCTTCCGCTACCTGCATCCGGCGGAATACAAACGCATTGCAAAACTGCTGCACGAACGCCGCATCGACCGCGAGCACTATATCGATGAATTTGTCAGCGGGCTGCGCCAGTCGATGAAAGAGGAGAATGTGCGCGCCGAGGTCTACGGGCGTCCAAAGCACATCTACAGCATCTGGCGCAAAATGCAGAAGAAACACCTCGCCTTTGACGAGCTGTTTGACGTGCGCGCGGTGCGTATCGTGGCGGAGCGTCTTCAGGACTGCTATGCCGCGCTGGGGATAGTGCATACTCACTTCCGCCATCTGCCGGATGAGTTCGATGACTACGTCGCGAACCCGAAACCAAACGGCTATCAGTCTATTCATACCGTGGTGCTCGGCCCTGGCGGCAAAACGGTGGAAATTCAGATCCGTACCAAACAGATGCACGAAGACGCCGAGCTGGGCGTGGCGGCGCACTGGAAATATAAAGAAGGTACCTCCGGCGGCGGTCGCTCCGGTCACGAGGACCGTATCGCCTGGCTGCGTAAGCTGATTGCGTGGCAGGAAGAGATGGCCGACTCCGGCGAAATGCTCGACGAAGTGCGCAGTCAGGTCTTCGACGATCGTGTCTACGTCTTTACCCCGAAAGGGGACGTGGTTGATTTGCCGGCAGGCTCCACGCCGCTCGATTTCGCCTACCACATCCACAGCGATGTGGGGCACCGTTGCATCGGGGCGAAGATCGGCGGACGTATCGTACCGTTTACCTACCAGCTCCAGATGGGCGATCAGATTGAAATCATCACCCAGAAGCAGCCAAACCCAAGCCGCGACTGGCTGAACCCGAACCTCGGTTACGTTACCACCAGCCGTGGGCGCTCAAAAATTCACGCCTGGTTCCGCAAGCAGGATCGTGACAAGAACATCCTTGCCGGTCGCCAGATCCTGGACGACGAGCTGGAACATATTGGCATTAGCCTGAAAGAAGCGGAGAAGTTCCTGCTGCCGCGCTACAACTTCAACGAGCTCGACGAACTGTTAGCGGCGATTGGCGGCGGTGATATCCGCCTGAACCAGATGGTGAACTTCCTGCAAGCGCAGTTCAACAAGCCAAGCGCGGCAGAGCAGGATGCGGCAGCCCTGAAACAGCTCCAGCAGAAAACCTATGCTCCGCAGCAGCGCAGCAAGGACAATGGCCGCGTAGTGGTTGAAGGGGTGGGTAACCTGATGCACCACATTGCCCGCTGCTGCCAGCCGATCCCGGGAGATGATATTGTCGGCTTTATCACCCAGGGGCGCGGGATCTCGATTCACCGCTCCGACTGCGACCAGCTTGCAGAGCTGCAATCGCATGCGCCGGAACGTATCGTGGAAGCCGTCTGGGGGGAGAGCTACTCGGCGGGTTACTCGCTGGTGGTGCGCGTCACTGCCAACGACCGCAGCGGCCTGCTGCGCGACATCACCACCATTCTCGCCAACGAGAAGGTCAACGTGCTGGGCGTTGCCAGCCGCAGCGATACCCGCGAGCAGCTTGCCACCATCGATATGACCATCGAAATCTATAACCTTCAGGTGCTGGGCCGCGTACTCGGCAAACTGAACCAGGTGCCGGATGTGATTGACGCGCGTCGTCTGCACGGCGGCTAAACATCCTCTTCTGTAGGCCGGGTAAGGCAACGCCGCCACCCGGCTCAGGCATTAAATGGAATCTGTTATGACTCAAATCGACCGCCTGCTCGGCATCATGAAACGCCTGCGCGACCCGGAAAACGGCTGCCCGTGGGATAAAAAGCAGACTTTCACCACCATTGCGCCTTACACGCTGGAAGAGACCTACGAAGTGCTGGACGCCATTTCGCGAGAGGATTTCGACGATCTGCGCGGTGAGCTGGGCGACCTGCTGTTCCAGGTGGTGTTCTACGCGCAGATGGCGCAGGAAGAGGGGCGCTTTAACTTTGACGATATCTGCGCCGCTATCAGCGACAAGCTGGAGCGTCGTCATCCGCATATCTTTGGTGATGCCTCCGCAGGTAACAGTGTGGAAGTGCTGGCGCGCTGGGAGCAGATAAAAAGCGCTGAACGCGCTGAAAAATCCCAGCACTCGGCGCTGGACGACATTCCCCTGAACCTTCCCGCGCTGATGCGCGCGCACAAAATTCAAAAGCGCTGCTCGGCGGTAGGGTTTGACTGGACCTCTCTCGGCCCGGTGCTGGAAAAAGTACACGAAGAGATCGACGAAGTGATGCATGAAGCGCAGCAGGCCGTTGTGGATGAAGCAAAGCTGGAAGAGGAGATGGGCGATCTGCTGTTTGCAACCGTCAACCTTTCACGCCACCTCGGTGTAAAAGCGGAAACCGCCCTGCAAAAAGCGAACATTAAATTCGAACGACGCTTTCGCGAAGTTGAGCGGATTGTGGCCTCGCGCGGCCTGGAAATGAGCGGGATTGACCTCGACGCGATGGAAGAAGTCTGGCAGGAAGTAAAACGCCAGGAACATGATCTCTAACGAGATTTTGCGATCAAGCGCAATTTGTGTGATTTTTTAAATGACAAGCGCTTGATTTGCGTCAAAAACATTTACCCAAAAGGGGCTATTTTCTCACTCCTTATGTTTGTCATGGCCTGGAATGGAGACGGAGAATGAAAGTTTGTGGCGCTCGTCGTGTTCGGGTATACTACTTTCCCGTCCTGGTTATTCCATCGTTTCACCCTAACTTCTCAGGTTCAGCATGACAACGAACTATATTTTTGTGACCGGCGGGGTCGTATCCTCTCTGGGTAAAGGCATTGCCGCAGCCTCCCTCGCAGCCATTCTTGAAGCCCGTGGCCTCAATGTGACCATGATGAAACTGGATCCGTACATCAACGTCGATCCTGGCACCATGAGCCCAACCCAACACGGGGAAGTGTTCGTTACTGAAGACGGCGCTGAAACCGATCTGGATCTTGGCCACTACGAGCGTTTCATCCGTACCAAAATGACCCGTCGTAACAACTTTACGACTGGTCGTATCTACTCTGACGTTCTGCGTAAAGAGCGCCGTGGTGACTACCTGGGCGCGACCGTGCAGGTCATCCCACACATCACTAACGCCATTAAAGAGCGTGTCCTTGCCGGTGGCGAAGGGCATGACGTTGTGCTGGTTGAAATCGGCGGTACCGTGGGGGATATCGAATCCCTGCCATTCCTCGAAGCGATTCGTCAGCTGGCGGTAGATATTGGTCGTGAGCACGCGCTGTTCATGCACCTGACGCTGGTGCCTTACATGGCGGCAGCAGGTGAAGTGAAAACCAAACCGACTCAGCACTCTGTTAAAGAGCTGCTCTCCATCGGTATTCAGCCTGACATCCTGGTTTGCCGTTCCGATCGCGCGATTCCGGCGAACGAACGTGCGAAAATTGCATTGTTCTGTAACGTGCCTGAAAAAGCCGTTATTTCAATGAAAGATGTCGATTCCATTTATAAAATTCCGGGCCTGTTGAAATCACAGGGTCTGGACGATTATATTTGTAAACGATTCAGCTTGAACTGTCCGGAAGCTAACCTGTCTGAATGGGAGCAGGTGATTTACGAAGAAGCCAATCCGGGCGGCGAAGTGACTATCGGTATGGTCGGCAAGTACATCGAACTGCCAGATGCCTATAAGTCAGTTATCGAAGCGCTGAAACACGGTGGTCTGAAGAATCGCGTCTCTGTGAACATCAAGCTGATTGATTCGCAGGATGTGGAGACGCGCGGCGTCGAAATTCTCAAAGATCTGGATGCGATTCTCATCCCTGGCGGCTTCGGCTACCGTGGTGTTGAAGGCAAGATCGCCACTGCACGCTATGCGCGTGAAAACAATATTCCATACCTCGGTATCTGCCTGGGTATGCAGGTTGCGCTGATTGAATTTGCGCGCAACGTAGCGGGAATGGAAAACGCGAACTCTACGGAATTTGTGCCAGACTGTAAGTACCCTGTTGTGGCGCTGATTACGGAATGGCGCGACGAAGACGGTAACGTCGAAGTCCGTACCGAGAAGAGCGATCTGGGTGGCACCATGCGTCTTGGCGCACAGGCCTGCCAGCTGTCCGACGATAGCGTGGTACGCAAGCTGTACGGCGAGCCGGTCATCACCGAGCGCCATCGTCACCGCTATGAAGTCAACAACATGTTGTTGAAACAAATTGAAGCTGCGGGTCTGCGTGTTGCGGGCCGTTCCGGGGATGATCAGTTAGTCGAGATCATCGAAGTGCCTAACCATCCGTGGTTCGTGGCCTGCCAATTCCACCCGGAATTTACTTCAACGCCGCGTGACGGGCATCCGCTGTTTGCAGGCTTCGTGAAAGCCGCCAGCGAGTACCAGAAGCGTCAGGCGAAGTAAAAAAAGTTAGAACGGCAACGCGTACCTTTGGTACGCGTTGTTTGTCTGGAGTTTTAGTTTAACTTGTACTGAGGAAAATCTAATGTCCAAAATCGTTAAAGTCATCGGTCGTGAAATCATCGACTCCCGTGGTAACCCGACCGTTGAAGCTGAAGTTCATCTGGAAGGTGGTTTCGTCGGTATGGCAGCGGCTCCATCAGGTGCTTCTACAGGTTCCCGCGAAGCGCTGGAACTGCGTGATGGCGACAAATCCCGTTTCATGGGCAAAGGCGTACTGAAAGCGGTTGGCGCTGTTAACGGTCCTATTGCTCAGGCTATCGTTGGCAAAGATGCTAAAGATCAGGCTGGCATCGACAAGATCATGATCGATCTGGACGGTACTGAAAACAAATCTAACTTCGGTGCGAACGCAATCCTGGCGGTTTCCCTGGCGAACGCCAAAGCGGCAGCAGCAGCTAAAGGCATGCCACTGTTCGAGCACATCGCTGAACTGAACGGCACCCCAGGCAAATACTCTATGCCTGTACCAATGATGAACATCATCAACGGTGGTGAGCACGCAGACAACAACGTTGATATTCAGGAATTCATGATTCAGCCAGTTGGCGCGAAAACCCTGAAAGAAGCGGTACGTATGGGTTCTGAAGTGTTCCACAACCTGGCTAAAGTTCTGAAAGCTAAAGGTATGAACACGGCTGTTGGTGACGAAGGCGGCTACGCGCCAAACCTGGGTTCTAACGCAGAAGCACTGGCTGTTATCGCTGAAGCGGTTAAAGCAGCAGGCTACGAGCTGGGCAAAGACATCACCCTGGCGATGGACTGCGCAGCATCTGAATTCTACAAAGACGGTAAATACGTTCTGGCTGGCGAAGGCAACAAAGCGTTCACCTCTGAAGAGTTCACCCACTTCCTGGAAGACCTGACCAAACAGTACCCAATCGTTTCTATCGAAGACGGTCTGGACGAGTCTGACTGGGATGGTTTCGCATACCAGACCAAAGTACTGGGCGACAAAATCCAGCTGGTTGGTGACGATCTGTTCGTAACCAACACCAAGATCCTGAAAGAAGGCATCGAGAAAGGTATCGTTAACTCCATCCTGATCAAATTCAACCAGATCGGTTCTCTGACCGAAACGCTGGCTGCGATCAAAATGGCGAAAGACGCTGGCTACACCGCGGTTATCTCTCACCGTTCTGGCGAAACTGAAGATGCTACCATCGCTGACCTGGCTGTTGGTACCGCTGCTGGCCAGATCAAAACCGGTTCTATGAGCCGTTCTGACCGTGTTGCTAAATACAACCAGCTGATTCGTATCGAAGAAGCGCTGGGCGAAAAAGCACCTTACAACGGTCGTAAAGAGATCAAAGGCCAGGCATAAGCCTGAACCTTCGTTCTTACGAAAAAACCCGCTTCGGCGGGTTTTTTGTTTTCTATAGCAGAAGCGGCAACGTGGCGCTTGCCGTTTGCTGGCTGACGTCACCGTAATGGCTGTCTACTGCAATAAGGGAAGTGGTTAACAGTTCAACCAGCAGCATCACGCCAACCTTGGCATTGAGCGCACCCGCGCTCAGCGGTCCCTCGGGTTTGGCTGCAACCAGCTGTAAATCGCTCAGGGAGGCCAGCGGGCTGCGGGGCGTATTGCTGAGCGCCAGTACCTTAACGCCCCGCTTGCGGGCGAGTTTCACCACGTGAAGCAGATCCCGTGTAGAGCCAGAACTTGAGATGGCCACCACCAGCGTCTCTTTCGAGAGCGTCGTCGCATTCATGGCGGCGCGATGCATATCGCTAAACAGCTGTGCAGGTTTGCCGAGTCGCAGCAGCTTGTAATGCAAATACTCTCCCAGGATCGCGCTGGCCGCCACCCCGTAAATTTGCACTGACTGCGCCTGATGCAGGGCCAGTGTCGCCTGTTCAAGTTGGGCCCGGTCGAGGAGTTTTGCGGTATCTTGCAGCGCCTGGACAGACTCATCCACCACGTTATCTATTGCATCTCCTGCCTGACGCTCAGGCAAACCCTGCTGAATATCCAGCGCAAGCGCCATTTTAAATTCGTTATACCCCTTACAGCCCAGCGTGCGGCAAAGGCGTGTGACGCTGGCCTCGCTGGTGCCGCTTTCACGCGCCAGCTCGGTGATCGTCAGGTAGAGCACCCTGGCAGGATCGTTGAGAACAAACTCCCCCAGTTTTTGTTGCGTTGGGCTGTACCCGGAAGCCTCCTGGCGTAGCTTCAGCAGCAGGTTTTCATGGTCCGACATGCTAGATCCTTAATGCGTTTCTCTGCCAACTAGTGTGGCGGAAAGCGGGGGAGAGATGCCAGTCATTTCGAAAAAGTATGATCGGCGTCCTGGTTTTTGGTGGTAATTTTCACAATTGAAAATATATGTGGTAAAAATTCTCATCAACAACCAGGGGGATATAAAAATGATGCAAATGTTCAGCGGAGCGTCTTCCGGCGGATGGTTTGAAAAAGCGCAGCGCTTCGGCAAATCCTTTATGTTACCCATCGCCATACTGCCCGCAGCAGGTCTGTTGCTGGGGATCGGCGGGGCGCTATCGAATCCGAATACGCTTACCGCGTATCCATTTTTAGACGTTGGCTGGCTACAGGCCATCTTTACCATCATGAGCAGCGCAGGCTCGATTGTGTTTGCAAACCTGTCGGTACTGTTTGCTGTTGGGGTCGCCGTTGGGCTGGCGAAAAATGATAAAGGCACGGCAGGGCTGGCGGCGTTGCTCGCTTATCTGGTGATGAATGCCACTATCAATGCGCTGCTGATCCTGACCGGAAAACTGGCGCATGAGAACCCGGGCGCCGTAGGGCAGGGCATGACGCTGGGTATTCAGACGCTTGAAACGGGCGTGTTTGGTGGGGTAGTTATTGGGCTGGTGACCTGCGCGCTGCATCATCGATTTAATAAAATCGCGCTTCCGCAATTCCTGGGCTTTTTTGGCGGCTCACGCTTCGTTCCCATTATCAGCTCACTGGCGGCGATACTCGTCGGCGCGCTGATGACCGTGGTCTGGCCGCATTTTCAGAAGCTGATCTTTGGCCTCGGCGGGCTGGTGGATGCCACCGGCTATCTGGGGACTTTGCTGTACGGCTTCATCCTGCGCATGCTTGGCCCGTTTGGTTTGCACCACATCTTCTATCTTCCGTTCTGGACCACCGCGCTTGGCGGCAGTGAAATTGTTAACGGTCACCTGGTTGAGGGCACGCAGCGGATCTTCTTCGCCCAGCTCGCCGACCCGAACACGCAGCATTTCTATGAGGGCACGTCGCGCTTCATGTCCGGGCGCTTTATTACCATGATGTTTGGTCTGCTGGGCGCCTGCCTTGCGATGTACCACACGGCCAGGCCGGAGAACAAAAAGCGGGTTGCCGGGCTGCTGCTCTCTGCGGCGTTAACCTCATTCCTGACGGGAATTACCGAGCCCATAGAGTTCTCATTCCTGTTTATTGCCCCGGTGCTGTACGTCATTCATGCGCTGTTTGACGGGCTGGCGTTCATGCTCGCGCACATGCTGCACATCACCATCGGACAAACATTCTCCGGCGGGTTTATTGATTTCGTGCTGTTCGGCATTTTGCAGGGGGAAGCGAAAACTAACTGGATGTTCGTCCCGCTGGTGGGCGTACCGTGGTTCTTCCTTTACTACTGTACCTTCCGCTATCTGATCAAACGTTTTGATTTTGCCACGCCGGGCCGTGAAAAGGAGGCGTTGGCTGACGAGGCTACCCTGCCGCAAAGCGAGCGCGCCGCGGCGGTGATCGCCGGGCTGGGAGGAAAAGACAATCTGGATGACGTTGACTGCTGCGCCACGCGCCTTCGCGTCACGGTGAAAGACGGTAGCAAAGTCAATGAATCTGCACTGAAAGCGACCGGCGCCCGCGGCGTAATCGTCCGCGGCAACGGTGTCCAGGTCATCTATGGCCCGCACGTCACCATTATCAAAAACGAAGTGGAAGAGATCTTATCGTAATGAAAACTGTACTGGATAACCTGAAAGGAAAACTGGTCGTCTCCTGCCAGGCGCTGGAAAATGAACCGCTGCACAGCCCGTTTATTATGTCGCGAATGGCGCTGGCGGCAGCCCAGGGCGGTGCCGCTGCGATCCGCGCCAATAGCGTGGTGGATATCGAGGCTATCAAAGGGCTGGTCTCACTGCCGGTCATCGGCATCATCAAACGAGACTATCCGGACAGCGAGGTGTTCATCACCGCGACGCTCAAAGAAGTGGATGAGCTGATGGCGGTCGCCCCGGAGATCGTTGCGCTGGATGCGACCGCCCGGAAACGGCCCGGTGGCGTATCGCTGGACATGCTGATCGCGCAGATCCGCACCCGTTACCCGTCGCTGCTGCTGATGGCGGATATTGCCACCGTGCAGGAGGCCGTGACCGCGCAGGCGCTGGGGTTTGATTGTGTCGGAACCACCCTTTACGGTTATACGGCGGAGACCGCGGGCCATTCGCTACCGGAAAATGACTGCGCGTTTTTGAAAGAGGTGCTGTCTGCCGTCACGATCCCCGTGATTGCCGAAGGTAACGTGAATACCCCCGATCGCGCGGCCAGGTGTCTGGCGCTGGGGGCGCACACGGTTGTCGTCGGCGGGGCGATCACCCGACCGCAGCAAATTACGGAACGGTTTATGGCGGCAATTGGCGCGCAAAGCACCGATGGAGCATGATCATCTGACGGGGATCTGCGATACTTATCGTTTATCCCCTTAACAGAGTTGACTATGCAGTACCCGATTAACGAGATGTTCCAGACCCTTCAAGGCGAGGGTTACTTTACCGGCGTTCCCGCTATCTTTATTCGTTTACAGGGATGCCCGGTTGGCTGCGCCTGGTGTGATACCAAACATACGTGGGATAAGCTCGCAGATCGGGAAGTGTCGCTGTTCAGCATTCTGGCGAAAACCAAAGAGAGCGATAAATGGGGCGCGGGCAGCGCGGAAGATCTGCTTGCCATTATTGGTCGTCAGGGCTGGACGGCGCGGCATGTGGTGATCACCGGCGGGGAACCCTGCATTCATGATCTGATGCCGCTCACCGAACTGCTCGAAAAGAACGGCTATAGCTGTCAGATTGAAACCAGCGGTACCCATGAAGTGCGCTGCTCCCATTCAACGTGGGTAACGGTTTCACCGAAAGTGAATATGCGCGGCGGGTATGACGTACTATCGCAGGCGCTTGAGCGTGCTGATGAGATCAAACATCCGGTGGGGCGCGTGCGTGACATCGAAGCGCTGGACGAACTGCTGGCGACGCTGACGGACGAAAAGCAGCGCGTGATCGCGCTACAGCCTATCAGCCAGAAAGACGATGCAACCCGTCTGTGCATTGAAACCTGTATCGCCCGCAACTGGCGCCTGTCGATGCAGACGCACAAATATCTGAACATTGCCTGATACTTTTGTGGCCCCGCTTAACGCGGGGCTTTTGTTGTTGGCAGTAAAGCCCAGGTCACGACTGCCGACCCAAGGCAAATCGCACTGTTGAACAGCAAGGCATACTGCGCGGCACTGGCCGTTCCCATCGGCAGCCATAGGGCGTACAGCGATGCGGTGACCGCGATCCCCATTGCGCCGCCCAGGGAACTGCCCATCTTATAGATCCCTGAAGCCACCCCCACTTTGTTTTCAGGGGCATTCATTACCGCCGTGTCCGTTGAGGGCGTGGCGTAACATCCGAGCCCCAGCCCGAATAAAATATTGCTCAGAAAGACGGTGACAATGTAGACCTCTTTGCTTAAGAAGGTGCATGAAATCAGCGAAATACCTGTTGCGGTCAGCAGCGGGCCGGTCATCATCGGCAGCCTGGCGCCATAGCGCTGAAGCAGTTTTTCACCCACCCGGATCATCGCCAGTACGGTAACCAGATACCCCAGCGTCATCATGCCTGTCTGTAGCGGTGACAGATGATGGCCCTGCTGCAACCAGATGCTGGCGATCATCATGGTGCCAATGCAGCCGTTGAGCAGGAAATTTGAGAATACCGAGGCGCTATAGGCCCGGTTTTTGAACAGGGCGAAATCGATCAGTGCCGCATCGCCTTTCCGTCGCCCGGTAACGACAAAGCACATCAGTGCAATCACGGCTCCACACAGTACAAGAAGCGATAAACTGCTGCTCCAGCCCCAGCTGTGTCCTTTGCTGATAAACAGATTGAACAGCACCAGCATAAGGACAAAACTCACCAGGCCGCTGATATCCAGTTTGTGTCGACACGCATCAGGGCTGCGGCTTTCCGGGGTGGCGCGGATAAGCAATAGCGCGGCCAGAGCCACCACCATGGAGAAAATAAATATCCAGCGCCAGCCCAGCGTGGTGGCGATGGCGCCTCCCACAAACGAGCTCAGGCCACTGCCGCCCCAGGAGCCGATAACCCAAAAGCTGATGGCGCGCTGGCGTGCTTTACCGTCATACCAGGTCTTAATCAGCGCCAGCGTGGCGGGCATGATGCAGGCCGCTGATAGCCCCTGTATCGCTCTTCCCAACAGAAACAGGACGGGCTCCCATGAAATGAACAGCAGACCACTCCCGATCATGCTCAGGATCAGGCCAATCATGGTCAGGCGCATGCGCCCAAACTTATCGGCAAACCCACCGCAGGCAACGACAAAACAGCCGCTGAACAATGCGCTCAGGCTGACGGCCAGCGTAAGGGTTTCGAGGGCAATATCGAGGCTATTCTGCATGGCCGGAACCACGTTGATAACCGACTGGGCAAACAGCCAGAATGTCAGAACGCTCATGACGATACCCGCCAGCAGCCGATCGTTACCGGCGTAGGCGGATGCGCCTGTCAGGGAAACGGTACTCATAGTGCAGCCCTCCCGGGAAGGTGCGAATCAGCGCAGATAGTGTTCGGTCAGTGCGGCCCACAGCGCCGCGCCGGTGAGGAGAATGTTGTCGTTAAAGTCGTAGCCCGGGTTATGTACCATGCAGCGGTCAGGCTCATCCCCGGCGCCAAGCGTGAAATAGCATCCATTGGGATTTTTCTCGAGCATGAAAGCAAAGTCCTCGCTGCCCATAAACGCATTGACCTCCGCGACGGCATCCTGACCGAACAGATCGGTGGCGACGTTGCGCACCATCTCATTGGCTTGCGGATTGTTTTTCAGTACCGGGCTGCCGTTAATGTGTCGAATGGTGGCCGTCGCATTGAAACTTTCCGCCTGTGCAACGGCGATATCATGGATACGCTGTAGCACGGTTTGCCGCACGCGTTCATCCAGCGTGCGCACGGTAAGTTTCATCAATACTTTGTCGTTGATAATGTTGGGGGCATGTCCGGCCTGAATGCTGCCTACGGTAACGACGGCAGGCTGGAAGGGGGTAATGTTGCGCGAAATAATGGACTGTAAAGCGATAGTTATATGACAGGCAACCAGGGTGGCGTCAACGGTATGTTCTGGCACCGCACCGTGCCCCCCCACGCCGTTAACCTCAATATGAAGAGTGTCGGAAGAGGCCATCATGGCACCATCGCGCAGACCAATTTTTCCGAGGGGCTGTGACGGCATATTGTGCAGACCAAAGATGTGGTCGCAGGGGAACAGGTCAAACAAACCGTCCTCTACCATAACGCGTCCGCCATACAGAAGTTCTTCCGCGGGCTGAAAAATAAGGTGCAGCGTGCCGTTAAAATTGCGGGTGCGTGCCAGGTACTCCGCTGCATACAGGAGCGTTGTGGTGTGGCCGTCATGACCGCAGCCGTGAAATTTACCCTCAACGGTACTACTCCACGCCTTGCCGTTGTTTTCCTGCATTGGCAGCGCATCCATATCGGCGCGCAGGCCCAGGCGTTTATGCCCGTTACCCACCTTCAGTGTGCCGACCACACCGGTTTTCGCCAGCCCGCGATGAACCTCATATCCCCATTCCTGAAGCAGCGCTGCAACGCGATCGCTCGTATTGTGCTCCTCAAAACCAATTTCAGGATGCTGATGAAAATAGCGCCGTAATTCAGTGAACCGAGCTTCGTTGCCACGCAGAGCTTCGATAATTGGATGTGTCATTTTTGTTATCCTTTTTCTGCCAAACGATGATAATTTCGAGTCTATGACGATCGTACTGCCTGAAAATGCAATTTTTTGTTGTAAAGCGACGGCTTTGTTTTGATTGTTTTTCATACAATTCAGTTATGACAAAAAAGAGCAGGTCATTATTTGTCTTTGGTGAGGGGTAAGATGGCGCAACGGGGAGATGAATTTTGGATAGAGATTCAGGACATTCGCCACTGCGTGGAGGATGAAGGCGATACGCTAACGTTGCTCTGGGTGCTGGAAGGGCGGGCAGAGCTGAACACCGATGCGGGACGTGACATCCTGGAGGCCAATACCCTTGCCATCATCAACCGTCATCGGCGCTGGCAGTTCACGAGCGAAACGGCAAATGTCACCCTGCGCGTAACCCTTTCCGGGCGCTGGGTCGTCCAGCTCTGCAATGATTTTTTTGCCCATGATTATGCTGTACCGGCAGAAGCCGGAGGCGTCTGGCCCCAGTGCGATGCGCTTCGCGATCTGCTGCGCCAGCTTCTTGTGGTCACCCTCATCAACGACCCGCACCGCTACCGGCTGGAGGCGTACCGCTGGCTGAGCGAGATTTTGCTGTTGCTGACCAGCCGCTTTCAACAGCCCGCCCGTATGCTGTCCCGGGAACTTTCCTCAGCGCACAGCAAACGCATCGCCCGGGTGATAGAGCGGATCAATGCCAGTTATTCCCGCCGTATTACGCTTGCGGAAATCGCCGCGAGTGAATATGTTTCTGAAGCCTGGCTCTCTCGTCTCTTTCGCAAGGAGGTGGGGATCAGTTTCATGCAGTACATCACCCGCCTGCGGCTGGAAAAGGCGGCCAACGCTCTCCGGCTGACGAACCGACCGCTGCACCAGATTGCGCTTGAGCAGGGTTTCGCCAGCACGCGCATGATGAGCGATCGGTTCAGGCGTGTTCACAATATGTCTCCGGGTGAGTTTCGTAAGGCCCGACGCCAGCACCCGGAGGCGGCACGTATTCGGACGGACAGGCGTGAGCAGCGCTATCCGGTCGACGTGGACAAGCTGTTTAGCCTGCTCAATGAACCGGTGGCGCGCGGTTGGGGAGCCTCGCCGCTCGTCGTTCACCCGCAGCAGGAGCAGAGACTGGATCTTGAGCAGCTCAATCCTCTTTCTGCCTCGCTGCG
Organism: Enterobacter cloacae complex sp. GF14B; assembly: GCF_004136805.1. Taxonomy (NCBI): domain Bacteria; kingdom Pseudomonadati; phylum Pseudomonadota; class Gammaproteobacteria; order Enterobacterales; family Enterobacteriaceae; genus Enterobacter; species Enterobacter cloacae complex sp. GF14B. The sequence goes on along the minus strand of NZ_QFRV01000003.1, from coordinate 6,776 downwards.
CCGTATGCGGGTGGTCATAACCCTGCGTGAGCTCGACGATTTGCTCCGTGAGGACGTTCGACAAAATCTGGAGGCGATAAATGAGGCTATTCCCATTGAGGGAATTGATATCGCCGAACCTTTTCTCAGCAGTCGTCTGTTTGCTACCGGGTGGGATGACCCCCAGATGGCAGGCTACGCCTGCTGGTACAATCTGCATCAGCTCTTCACCTGGCTGGCAAAAAAGCAGTGGACGGTGCTACTGCACACCGGCGTAACGACCCGCCGCGATCTTCTCACCCGCTTTTTACAACAGTCGGTTAATCATTTTGCGCCAGAGATCACCGCGGGCTGGCACTTCGTCATGCACTGGTCAACACAGGCGAGTGAGGAGACCCGGGAGCAGGTCTGGCTGGCCCAGCAAAAGGCAATACGAACTTATCTTCCGCAGGCAAAGTTTGGTTTATGGCACCGATTTGCCCCCGTCAGCGCGGGCGTAAGCGACGATACCCTGTTCAGTTCAGCCATCCTGATGCAGGCCGATTTTCTTGCCTGTTCTGCCGATGCCAATGAACTTCTCGATCCCGCGCAGCTGGAGGTAACCCCTCTCTCCTCAACGGAAAATTATCCGATACTGAAGGTCCGCCAGATCCTCGCTGCCCTTCGCCTGCGAAAATGTTCGCTTCCCGTCTGGCTTCTCTCCTGGAATACCCTCACCGGCAACACGCGGGCGACAAACGGCTGGTTTTTTCGTGGGGCGCTGCTGATGCAGAACCTGCTCGGGCTTTCGGAGCAGGTCTGGCTGGCGGGATTCTGGCTCAATTCGGGCCTTCAGGGAGAAGCCCGTGCGAACAACACCATCGATACCTCAAGCCTTGCGCTACAGTATAACCATGGTCTGCCGCGTCCGGTTTATTGGGTACTCTGGCTCTGGCAACGTCTGCGGGGCGAGGTGCTGGTCAATGATAAGCGTGTCCTGCTTACGCGCCATCGCAATGGTTATCAGCTGTTGCTGCGTAATGTGGTGGTTTTTAATCCACTCCTATCCAGTGAAGAAGCCTTCATCCAGCGTTTTCGCCAGCAGTATCATTTACACCTGAAGGGAATGCGCGGTAAATGGCGAATTAAATGCCATCTGTTTGATCAGCACAACGGCGCGCTCTATCCGTTGCTTGAAGGGGTTGGTAGCGAAAGCGGCCCTGATGAAGAGATGTGGCGCTGGATAGCGCATAAAGCGCGTCCAACGCTTTCCGTACGCGATGAACGCCTTTATGACGGCTGGCAACTGAGTGAATCACTGGAGAGTAATGCGCTGGTGCTCTACGAGTTTACGCCGCTCGTGCCTCATGAGGCCGAAACGGAGGAGATTCACTCCCCGCGGTAGACGCAGCCTGCCGTGCAGGTCTCTTTGATCATCACCGCACTCAGCAGCGGCACCAGCGGTTTCATCTGATCCCAAATCCATTTCGCCAGCACCTCGCTGGTCGGGTTTTCAAGGCCCGGAATATCATTCAGATAGTAGTGATCGAGACGATCGTAGGTCGGCTTAAACGCGGCCTTCAGTTCGGCAAAGTCCATGATCCAGCCCGTATGGGGATCGACTTCACCGGTGATTTCAAGACGCACCATAAACGAGTGTCCATGCAGGCGGCCACATTTGTGCCCGGCAGGAACGTGTGGAAGGTGGTGTGCGGCTTCGAAGGTGAAATCTTTAAACAGTGTGGTGGACATCATAGCTCTCAGGAATGCGGAAAAAACCGCCGCATAGTACCGGAAAGCACAATTTTTATCATTAACTAAAACGGCTCTGAACTGTCGCCGCCTCGTATTCATGGTGTTTATCGACTTTTGTTGTTTTATTTCAGACAGTTGTTTAATCGCTTTTATCGTTAAGAACGATAACTAAAACAGGTTAGTCCATTTGGTTATTTATTATTTCCATCCCTTCTTTAATTGTTATTATCCCCGCCGTTAACCTTATCTTCAGTTTGGATTTATTCGCTTAAAGTCCGCTTTGCTACTGGAACATAACGACGCATGACAACACAGGCCCCACCTTCAAATTTGCTTCCCCTTAACCCGGAGCAACTGGCGCGCCTCCAGGCCGCGACTTCCGATTTTTCACCCACCCAGCTCGCCTGGGTCTCCGGCTATTTCTGGGGAATGCTGAACCAGCAGCCGGGTGCTGTGGCTGGCGTCCCGCCAACGGCCGTTGAAATTCCTGCCATCACGCTTATCTCCGCTTCGCAAACGGGTAATGCCCGTCGTGTGGCCGAAGCGCTGCGTGATGACCTGCTCGCCGCGAAGCTGAACGTTAACCTGGTCAACGCCGGGGATTATAAATTCAAACAGATCGCGTCAGAAAAACTGCTGGTGGTGGTGGCGTCAACGCAGGGCGAAGGCGAGCCTGCGGAAGAAGCCGTCGCGCTGCATAAGTTCCTGTTCTCGAAAAAAGCGCCAAAGCTCGAGGGCACCGCCTTTGCCGTCTTCGGCCTCGGTGACACGTCCTATGAATTTTTCTGCCAGTCCGGTAAAGATTTCGACAGCAAGCTGGCGGAGCTGGGTGCAGAGCGCCTGCTGGATCGCGTAGACGCTGATGTCGAATACCAGGCCGCCGCCGCCGAATGGCGGGCGCGCATCGTTGAGGTGCTGAAGGCCCGCGTCCCGAAAGAGACGCCAGCGCAGGCCGCCGTTACCGCAGCGGGCACCGTCAACGAAATCCACACCAGCCCTTACACGAAAGAGGCGCCGCTGACGGCGAGCCTGTCGGTAAACCAGAAAATCACGGGCCGTGATTCGGAAAAAGACGTGCGCCATATCGAAATCGATCTCGGTGACTCCGGCCTGCGTTATCAGCCTGGCGATGCGCTGGGCGTCTGGTATCAGAACGATCCGGCGCTGGTGAAAGAGCTGGTCGAACTGCTGTGGCTGAAAGGCACGGAGCCGGTCCAGGTGGAGGGTAAAACCTTACCGCTCTCTGAGGCGCTTCAGTGGCATTTCGAGCTGACGGTGAATACCGCCAACATCGTTGAAAACTACGCCACCTTAACCCGCAGCGAATCGCTCCTTCCGCTGGTCGGGGATAAGGCGAAGTTACAGCAATACGCGGCGACAACGCCGATTGTCGATATGGTGCGTTTCTCACCGGCACAGCTGGATGCCGACGCGCTGATCGGCCTGCTGCGTCCACTGACGCCGCGTCTTTACTCCATCGCCTCCTCACAGGCGGAAGTGGAAAACGAAGTCCACATCACCGTTGGCGTGGTGCGTTACGACATCGAAGGCCGCGCGCGGGCGGGCGGGGCCTCGGGCTTCCTGGCCGACCGCGTGGAAGAAGAGGGCGAGGTGCGCGTCTTTATCGAGCACAACGACAACTTCCGTCTGCCGGCGAACCCGGAAACGCCGGTGATCATGATTGGCCCGGGCACCGGCATCGCACCGTTCCGCGCCTTTATGCAGCAGCGTGCAGCGGACGAGGCACCGGGTAAAAACTGGCTGTTCTTCGGCAACCCGCATTTTACCGAAGATTTCCTCTACCAGGTTGAATGGCAGCGCTACGTCAAAGAGGGTGTGCTGACCCGCATCGATCTGGCCTGGTCTCGTGACCAGAAAGAAAAAGTATACGTACAAGACAAACTGCGCGAACAGGGCGCAGAGCTGTGGCGCTGGATCAATGACGGTGCCCACATTTATGTCTGCGGCGACGCCAATCGCATGGCGAAAGACGTTGAGCAGGCACTGCTGGAAGTGATTGCCGAATTCGGCGGTATGGATGCCGAAACGGCGGATGAATTTTTAAGTGAGCTGCGCGTAGAGCGCCGTTATCAGCGAGATGTCTACTAATGAGCGAAAAACATCCTGGCCCACTGGTGGTCGAAGGCAAACTGTCTGATGCCGAGCGCATGAAGGTAGAGAGCAACTACCTGCGCGGTACCATTGCCGAAGATTTAAATGACGGCCTGACCGGCGGTTTCAAAGGCGACAACTTCCTGCTGATCCGTTTCCACGGTATGTACCAGCAGGACGACCGCGATATCCGCGCCGAACGTGCCGAGCAGAAGCTGGAGCCGCGTCACGCGATGCTGCTGCGCTGTCGTCTGCCGGGTGGCATCATCACCACCAAACAGTGGCAGGCGATCGACAAGTTTGCCCATGACAACACGATTTACGGCAGCATTCGTCTGACCAACCGTCAGACCTTCCAGTTCCACGGCATTCTGAAGAAGAACGTCAAGCCGGTTCACCAGATGCTGCACTCCGTGGGTCTGGACGCGCTGGCGACCGCCAACGACATGAACCGTAACGTGCTTTGCACCTCGAATCCGTACGAGTCCGAACTGCACGCCGAAGCGTACGAGTGGGCGAAAAAAATCTCCGAACATCTGCTGCCACGCACGCGTGCCTATGCGGAGATCTGGCTCGATCAGGAGAAAGTCGCCACCACCGATGAAGAGCCGATCCTCGGTCAGACCTACCTGCCGCGTAAGTTCAAAACCACGGTGGTGATCCCGCCGCAGAACGATATCGACCTGCACGCCAACGACATGAACTTCGTGGCGATTGCCGAAAACGGCAAGCTGGTCGGCTTTAACCTGCTGGTGGGCGGCGGTTTGTCCATTGAGCATGGGAACAAGAAAACCTACGCCCGCACCGCGAGCGAGTTCGGCTTCCTGCCGCTGGAGCACACGCTGGCAGTGGCTGAGGCGGTGGTTACTACCCAGCGCGACTGGGGTAACCGTACCGATCGTAAAAACGCGAAAACCAAATACACTCTGGAGCGCGTAGGCGTCGAGACGTTCAAAGAAGAAGTGGAGCGTCGCGCGGGCATCAAGTTTGAGCCGATCCGCCCTTACGAATTTACCGGTCGCGGCGATCGCATCGGCTGGGTTAAAGGTATCGATAATAAATGGCACCTGACGCTGTTTATCGAAAACGGCCGTATTCTTGATTATCCGGGCCGTCCGCTGAAAACCGGCCTGCTGGAAATCGCGAAGATCCACAAAGGCGAGTTCCGTATCACCGCTAACCAGAACCTGATCGTCGCCAGCGTGCCGGAAAGCGAAAAGGCGAGAATTGAAGAGCTGGCCCGCGAGCACGGGTTGATGAATGCGGTGAGCGCGCAGCGTGAAAACTCGATGGCCTGCGTGTCGTTCCCGACCTGTCCGCTGGCGATGGCCGAAGCCGAGCGTTTCCTGCCGTCCTTCACTGATAAAGTGGAAGCGATTCTGGAAAAACACGGTATTCCGGACGAGCATATTGTTATGCGCGTGACGGGCTGCCCGAACGGCTGCGGCCGCGCGATGCTGGCCGAACTCGGTCTGGTAGGGAAAGCGCCGGGTCGCTATAACCTGCACCTGGGCGGTAACCGTATCGGGACGCGTATTCCGCGTATGTTCCGCGAGAACATCACCGAGCCGGAAATTCTCGATTCCCTCGACGTGCTTATCGGACGCTGGGCGAAAGAGCGCGAAGCGGGTGAAGGCTTCGGCGACTTTACGGTACGTGCGGGCATCATTCGCCCGGTGCTCGATCCCGCAAGGGATTTCTGGGAGTAACCACGAGAGGTAATTATGTCCGTACTCGATCTAAACGCGCTTAACGCATTGCCAAAAGTCGAACGCATTCTGGCACTCGCAGAAACTAACGCCCAACTGGAAAAGCTGGACGCCGAAGGGCGCGTGGCGTGGGCGCTGGAAAACCTGCCGGGAGACTATGTGCTTTCGTCGAGCTTTGGCATTCAGGCGGCGGTCAGTCTGCATCTGGTGAATCAGATCCGTCCGGACATTCCGGTGATCCTCACCGATACCGGCTATCTGTTCCCGGAGACCTATCAGTTTATCGACGAGCTGACGGATAAGCTCAGGCTGAACCTGAAAGTCTACCGTGCGACGGAAAGCGCGGCCTGGCAGGAGGCGCGTTACGGCAAGCTGTGGGAGCAGGGCGTTGAGGGCATTGAGAAATACAATGAGATCAACAAGGTCGAGCCGATGAACCGGGCGCTAAAAGAACTGAACGCTCAGACCTGGTTTGCGGGCCTGCGCCGCGAGCAGTCCGGGAGCCGGGCAACGCTGCCGGTGCTGGCGGTGCAGCGCGGCGTGTTCAAAGTGCTGCCGATCATCGACTGGGATAACCGCACGGTGTACCAGTATCTGCAAAAGCACGGGCTGAAGTACCATCCGCTGTGGGATCAAGGCTACCTGTCGGTAGGCGACACCCACACCACGCGTAAATGGGAACCGGGAATGGCGGAAGAAGATACGCGATTCTTCGGGCTGAAGCGCGAGTGCGGGCTGCACGAAGGGTAATGTTTTTTCGCCCGGTGGCGCTGCGCTTACCGGGCCTACAACGGCTTAATTCTCCCTCTCCCCGTGGGTGGTTCCCCAGTAATTTGAAAGCAAAAGCGATAACGTTGCCTCAGAATAACTGAGGGCTTTCAGCGATGCCTCGGTCCGGCTGTAAATCGCTGAGGCGTTTCCTGTAGGCCGGGGCGAGGCGCAGGGATGCGCCGAGAGGGCGGGCTTTACAGGGATGTTACCTCCGCCCGTCCCCGATAAGCCGGAAGGAAAAAGCCGGAGGCACCGCGAAGCGGCGATTTTCCGCCGGAAGCCCGGGTCGCCAGGGTGGTGGCGACTGAGCCACCCTGGCACGTTCACCGGTCATGTCGTGACAGAGTAGCAAGGAACATAAAGTGAACGGAATGACCACCAGAGCCGTATGTTCCCCCTCACCCCAGCCCTCTCCCTCAAGGGAGAGGGGGCCGTCTGTGCAGGCATTATTTTGTGGGGAACCCTCAGCCC